>JAAUTJ010000369.1 GCA_012031475.1 Leptolyngbyaceae cyanobacterium SM1_3_5
GTGCTTGGCAGGCGGCGGTTCGCTAGACGGCTGGGATTCTGGCGTTTCTGGCTGCGCTTGTGGCTGTTGCGCTTGCTCTGGTTGCGCTTTCTCAGCGTCCGAATCGTTTTGCTGGCGATTAAACCAATTGAACGTCATACCTGCCTCGCTTCCCCAAAAGAACCTTCTTCACTGTAAGGAAAAATCGGTGCAATTCCTGCAAAGCGCTTAATTCTCGCCCGCTTCGATCGACGCACCCGAAGGCGGCAAAGTCATCGCTTCCGCTGCGGGTTCCGGCTCGATCGGCTTTCCCTTCAGTCGATTGCTGACGCGCCGCAGCACACCATTAATAAAGCGATAGTCATCTTCGCCGCTGTAGCGCTTGGCAATTTCGACGGCTTCATTAATCGCTACCTGATCGGGTACGCCCAAATACTGCATTTCGACGGCGGCAATTCGCAAAATGTCGCGATCGACTCGTGCCAGTCGTTTGACCTGCCAATCGACCATGCACTCGTCCAGCAGCGCATCCACATCTGGACGATGCACCTGCACCATGCTCAGCAGTTCGATCGCATAATGGCGGACTTCCTGCTGGTTGGCAAGCTGAATCATTTCCGGCAGATCGATCGCTGCACCCATGCGATTTAAGGCCGTTTGAGTGAGTTCAACGGCATCTTGCACCATTGCTCTGGCGCTGTTGACATCGACGGCTCTGGTTTCGCTGTTCAACAGGCGATCGTTTCCGCGCTGCAATTCGGCGGCGGCGGTTTCAAGGCTGTCGTGAACTTCGGCGGTCAAAGTTCGCACGGCGGCAACCACAAAGCTTTGAAGCTGCTGGCTGGTCAGGCGATCGGGCTTGGGCGGCAGTTGGCTGATACTCAACAGAGCGAGTTCACGAGCGATTCGGCGGGCTTGCATGGCAGATGAAGTTGACAAGGTTCTAATGCGGCTCATCGATCGTAGCAAGCCGAGGCGAATTCGATCGCAAAATTGCACTACAGCAGAGTATTTCTGTTTTCTAGCTCCATCTGCAAATTGAATTCAACGGCTAAAGCAATGCCAGCGCCCAAAAAATTTGCTCAGAAGTAGCTGCTTTGACCTCAAGAAATCTCGATATAAAAACTACTGTAACTCTTGTTCGTTTTCTGATTTATCTGCGCGAGTTACATTCAGCAAAGCATCAAGAATTTGCCGATTTTCCTGCTGCAAATCTCGAATTTCAGTTTGCATTTAATTCATGTCCGATCGCATCTCTCGCAGTTCATCCAAAATGGTGTTGATATCGCGTCGATGACGGGTAGACAAATTCAGCAAAGCGCTAATCGCAAGGTGCAGACCAACCAGATAATTTTCAATTTGATCGAGGCGACTTTCATTAGTCATAAAGCAGCTTAAAGCGATCGTTTAGCTTAGTTGAAACCACGCGGTTGTGTCGATCGCCTACTCTTCTTGATTGCCATTCGATTTGCAAAATGTCTAAAATCCGACGATTCTCCGTTTGCAGTCCGCGCACTTCCACTTGAATATCGCGCACCTCGCTTTGGATTTGAAGCGTATCGACTCTCAAATCGCGAATTTCAGCACTCATCACCTGCATATCTGATCGAATATCGCGAATTTCAGTCGCTAGTCGCTCAAAGTTGCGCTGGATCGTTTCAAAGTTTTGTTGATGCTGTGTCACCGTTTCAAGCAGGGCGCTAACGGCCATACGAATGTCAATCATTTGGTTCTCTAGGCGGCTGAGGCGATCGTCACTCTCGGTCATGTCTGGCAAATTTTTGTTGAATTCTATTTTAACGTTCCCGATCGATCGAGCGAATCAAGCTCTGAAACCCAGCCTGCTCAAGGAGTTCGATCGACTTTGAGCAATTTTCTGGAAAAGTTGACTTTTCACAGAAATCTCTGTATGCTTCCTACTCAAGTTTGCTCTGAGTAAATGCTGAGCAGACCGAAGATCGATCGACAACCTAGCGCCGCTCAAAGCTGTATCCGGCAGCTTTGGGCGGCTAACCCCCGACGCTGATTCTAGGCAGCACAGGAGGCTAAGTGGATTTTACATCACCCCACAGCCACCCTGGTTCGCCTCGGCAATTGACAAGTGGCTAGGTTTTGAAGGACTCAGACTCATACAAGAAACCAATCAAAAAACCAATGGAGTGACACCATGTTGTTTAACGTGCGTGGAATCGAGATGGATGTAGCCGTGCCAAAATCTCTGGCCGAAGTGAATGGCCGCATCGAAAAGCTAGTTGCACGGCATCAGCAGATGCAAAAGGAAATCAAAAAGCTACCGCCCAAAAGCGTCCCTCGGCAAATCAAAGGCCACGAGATGCAGGAATTGGGCGTGGAGCTACAAATTCTCAAGCGCTGGCGCAAACGAGTCAATATTCGGCTGGAAGATCTGCTGAACGATCCAAATATCGACAGTGGCGAACTGGAAACTGAGGCGGGTTTGCTCAAGCATTTGCATCAGGAAATACGCCGTTTGAATCGCGAGCATTGCTTTTCGATCGAGCGCGATTCCAAGCTGGCAACGGTGCTTTCGGCAGCGCAACTTTGGCTGAGAAACTATTACTCAACCAAGCTGCCTCCGATCGATTTGGCGAAAGAAATTGAGTCAGAAGATGAAGCGCATTTGCAACAGCATCAAATGCAGCAAGACCAGTTCGATCGCCAGTTTCAAGAGCGCGAACGCATTCGCTGGCAAGAACATCTGCTGCAACAGCAAAATGCCGCTTCCCCTGTGCCCAGCAACAATGCCGCACAGCGCGATCAAGAAGTGCGCGATCGAGAAGCTCGAATTCGACAGGCAAGGCAGGAGCGCCAGCGGAAACAGCAAGAGGAAGCCTTGCGCCAGCAGCGAGACCAAGCGGAAACGCAAGCGGCAATGCAGTTGATTAGTCAGTTAAGCAAGCAACAGTTGGGCAAGCAGGAAGGGCAGTTGAGCAAGCAGGGAGGACAGTAAGTCAGCGCGATCGCACCAGAATAAACTCCAGCTTTGTTCTGGTGCGATCGCCTGTTTCAAATCTGAAATTCAACGAACCGATTCATCTCGGTAAAATCAGAGCAAAGGCATTTTTTCTTTTTGCGGCCTAACTTCCTATGATTACAACTCCGGCTACGGTTAACGTCAGCGATTTTGTGCATCGACAAAAGCCGCTTTGGAACTGGGGCGCGATCGTCTATTCGGTTTTGGGATATTTGGGCGGAATCGCTTTGCTGCTTCAGGCGAACGGCTGGCTGAATGCGATCGGCGTAATTTTGCTGACTCACGTTTTGGTTTGGTCGGCATATTTGGCGCATGAATTTTTTCACAGTTCAATTTTCAGCACTCGTCGGGCAAATGCGATCGCAGGCTCGATCATGCTGTGGATCGTCGGAGCTTGCTATGCTCAATTTGACAAGCTTGCGAAAGAACACATCGCCCATCACGTCAATCGCGTTGATTTCTCCGCCTTTGATTTACCAAGCGCGATGCAGCAGCTTCCCGCTTGGCTGAGACAAACAATTGTTTTTCTGGAAGGCGTGTATTTTCCAATCATTTCGTTTTGGCTTCAGTGGCGATCGATCTCGATGGTGTTTCGCGATCCCAAACGTCACGATGAACGGTTGCGTGTTGTAACACTATTCATCATTCGTGGCTTGCTGTTTACGCTGCTGGCGATCGTTTCTCCCAAAGCTTTGCTGCTGTATTTTCTGTCGTACATCGGCATGATCGCAATTTTGCGCTGGCAGGATGCGTTTCAACATACCTATGAGGTTTTTCCGCCGGGAATGCCTTTGCCGACTCGTGATCGCGCCCACGAACAGGCCAATACTTTCTCGACTTTATTGAGCCGTCGCTGGAGTTGGCTCAACTTTTTGCTGCTGAATTTTGGCTATCACAACGCGCATCATGAACTGATGAAATGTCCCTGGCACAGTTTGCCAGAACTCGATCGCCAGTTATTTTCCGGTGAAGAAGTCCACTATGTTCCGCTCAGTCAACAACTGCTGAGCTATCACCGTTTCCGCAGTTCGCGCATCTTTTTGGGACAGGGAATTGCTGTTGATGAAAAGGCAATCCCGCGCCTGAAACTTTCTACGGTGCAGTCGGCGTGTCGTTTTTGGTACAGACTTATTAAGTAAGAATTAACCGCGATTGACCGATTTCCAAATGCGATCGAGCAGGTCTTCAAACAGTTGCCAATTGTCGGCCTGATCGATCGCTTCCCAAACCGTTTCAATCTCCGGCCTTAGCAGAATCGTGTCGGGATTGTGCCGCTGCAATCGATCGCGCACCTGCTGAAGTTCTGCATCGGTGAAGTGAGCGATCGCCTGTTGATAAGCTGTTTGCCATTCTGCGGTTGCATCGTCAAACTTCACCTCGGCTTTCCACTCAGGAGAAAACTGCTTTCTGAGATGTAAAAAGAATTCGTGATAGCCAATTTCCTTCTTTTCCAACTGTTGAAAGGTCAGGGGCAACAGGGAGTCGGCTATTTCGGTTGGAAGCTGATCAAATCCCAACTTTTGCAGCATTCGCTGGCGATAGTGGGCGTGATAGTAATCTTCAAATTTGTCGATCGCCACTTCCAAATCTTCGGGATCGATCGCACACTTGAGCGGCACTTGCAAGAGTTCCAAATTCAACCGACAAATCAGCGGTTGATAGCTGTAGCGATAGCGTCCGCCATAGTCGAAATAGGCGGCTGTGAAGTCGGGATCGTAGCGATCGATAAACGCATACGGCCCATAGTCAAAACTCTCTCCGGTAATCGACATGTTGTCTGTATTCAAAACCGCATGACAAAAGCCGACGGACATCCACTGCGCGGCAAGTTCGGCCACCCGTTGAACCAGTTCGGCATAAAAGCGGGCGTAGCGATCGCTTTCCCCTTTCAGATGTGGGTAATAGCAGTCGATCACGTGATCGAGCAGGGTGCGAATCAGGTCAGGGCGATCGATCGCGTACAGCCGCTCAAATGTGCCGAAGCGGACGTGCGATCGCTGCATTCGGATCATCACGCTCGATCGAGTCGGGGACGGTTCATCGCCGCGCCACAAAGCTTCGCCTGTTTCAATCAGGCTGAGGCAGCGCGAGGTGCGAACGCCCAAAACATGCAGCATTTCCGCCGCCAGCACTTCGCGAACGCCGCCCTTCAGCGTCAAGCGTCCGTCGCCGCCTCTGGAGTAGGGCGTTCGACCCGATCCTTTTGTGCCGAAGTCGTAAAGTTCGCCGTCCGTGCCGCGCACCTGCCCGTAGAGGAAGCCGCGCCCATCGCCCAAATCGGGGTTGTAGTGCCCAAACTGGTAGCCGTGATAGCGCAGGGCGAGGAAGGGAGAACGTCCCTGAAATTTGCCGAACGCCTCGACAAAATCCGCATCGCTGACCTGAGCCAGATCAAGCCCTAATTTCAACAGCAAATCGTTGTTACGAAAGCGGAGAACCTGCTGCGGAAAGTCGGCAGCGGTGACGATATCGAAATATTCATCGCCCAGCGATTCGATCGCAGGTTCATACGGCAAAGCCAAAAGCGGATTTGTTGCAGCCATATCGGATAGACAGCGTTACTGACAATCTTCAGGCTAACAGGTCGATCGAATCTCGGTTCAACAATTTTTGGAGAGTCGATCCGACC
>JAAUTJ010000370.1 GCA_012031475.1 Leptolyngbyaceae cyanobacterium SM1_3_5
ATGCCGCTGGCGATCGGTTTGGGCAAGCCGGAATGCACCAGCAGGCGATAGCGTTCGCGGATCATGCTGGGGCGCAGCCGTTGCGGGTGTCGCAGTCGCCGACCAAGACGGGCACAGGTTCGGCTTCGCATTCAAGATAGTCCAAACAGAGCGTCACCACTCCGGCTCCAGCGATGCGATCGCCCAGCGGTTTGCCACAGGCGTCGGTCGGCTGGCGCGGGTCGATCGGAAATTCTTCGGGGACGGTGATTTCGCGTCCCAAAAAGTCGATCGCCATTCCGGGCGCGATGCAAACGCGAGTCTTATCGTTCGACAGATGCAGCGACAGGCCGCAGACGACACCCGCACCCAGCGTCAAGCGATTGAGCAGCCAGCGTTTGCGGTTGAAATAGCTTTGCTCCAGGTCAAAGTGGAAGGCATCAAGCAGTTTGCCGTAAAAGTAGCGGTTGCGAGCAGGCGTTGTAAGTTGCCCTAACAGATCGCCGTTCATCTCACGTCACCTCCTGGGCAAAGCGGGTCGTTAAAATCAACTGGTGTTTGAGCATGATGCCAACCTCCTGGGGTGAATGGGATTGCAGTCCTGTTATTGCAGCGATGTGCGGCGATCGAGACGGGCAGTTTGTCCAAGCGGAGTGCCAGCCCGATCGTGCGTGGCTAAAACGGTATCGACGCCAAGCTGCTGCGCCTCCGTCAGGACGAGATCGGGCGGGGGTGCGCCGACGATCGCATCAATGCCCAGCCGCGCCTGAAAGCCGACGCGCATTTGAGCTTCGATCGCGCAAAGCTGGTAGGTCGTGTGGGCAGGTTTCTCGCGGTCTAGCACCTGCTGGACGCGCACCATTGCCGCCTCGCTGTCCACATCTGCCGCATACACCTGGACACAAAAGCGGTGCGCCACATCTTCAAACAGCGGTGCGCCATAGTCTTCGGCTTGAATCAGGTGCGTCTGGTTCAGCGTGGCGGTTGTGCCGATGACTGCACCCTGCGGATCGCCCGGAGCCAGCATGGTCGTAAACCCCAAGGCTGAATCGCCCAGCGACCACAAGCTGGCAAAGCGAGCAGGCTCGTCGATGTGGGCGATCGCTCCCGTGTAAAGGCGAATCAGTTGCTTGAGTCCGGTCACGGTTCCCCGCTGGCTGTAGAGCGAGAAGGCATCCGCGATCGCTTGCCGCCTTTGCAATTCGCTCCAGGTTTCGTCGAGGTCAAAGGCCAGCCAGCCTGCGAGCCAGTCGAGCCAGTCATGGGGGAAGCGATCGGGGGCGGCAGATCGATCGAACAGTTGCGGCAGGCGATCGATCTGCTCGGTTTCTTCAGCCAGCAAGGTTTCAAACAGCGCCAAAAATCGTTCAAGAAACACTTGCTCGCTGCCGCCGCGCTGATAGATCGCTGGCAGGTGACGCAGCCAAGTCTCGGAGTTGTATTCCAGCCGCATCTGATTCAGGATGGGTGAGGCTGTACCGTCACTGCGCCAGACTCCTTTGATCCACAGGTAAGGCGCAGGCTGATTCAAGATCAGCAGATCCAGTCCGTCTAATGGAGCCGCCCACCAGGTATCGAGCGGCACAAGTTCACCCGGATTCACGCGATCGAGAATAGGCGTGGCAACAGTGGGGGCATCGGGCAAGAAGCTGGTGTAGGTGAAAAACTGGAGGTGACAGCTTGGCGGCAGCGGATCGACGATCGCCCGCAGTCGAAACCAGCGCGTCGGCGGCTGAGCAGCCACATCAACGTGAAACGCGCCCGCCAAAAAGCTGCCCGTTTCACCAAACGCCTGCGCGGGAATGAGCCGCATCACCGCACCCCCGCCGCCTGGATGCACCAGCACTCGCCCTTGTCGATCGAGGCTCAATCCGGCGATCGATCCGCGATAGCCCCGCGCTGCACCCAGGAATTTCCCCTCAAGGTCAAATCCAAGAATCTGATCGCCTGCTCCGACACATAGCGTATCCACCGTTGCCACCATGCCCGTCGGCTGCTGCAAGGCGATCGACTGCCAGCGAGTGCGATCGCATTGTCTGGTGTACCATCAAGTCGATGAACCAGCAGCTTGCCGCGCTGTTCGCCGTCGATCGATTGCAGGTCAAGAATGAGCAGGCGTTCTTGTCCGTCGAACGGGGCAATGCAGATATAAAGCGGCTGCTCCAGCGCGATCGGGGTGAATTCAGGAATCAGGCGACCGTTTGCCGTGAATTTTTGGACGCGCCGATTGCCGCGATCGAGGATGTAGATATCTCCCGCTCCATCGGAAATCAGATCCCAGGGGTCGTTCAACTGACCGGGGGCAGCGCTGGCGATCGGCGGGGCGTAAGGGTCAAGCTGTCCCCAAATGCCCAGCAGTTGCAGGCTGAACAAATCGACGATTTGAATGCGGTGATTGCCGCTGTCTGCGACGTAAAGCCGTCGTCCCTGCACCAAAACGCCACGCGGCGATCGCAACTGTCCCGGCAGGCTGCCCGTTCCGCCGAAGCAGGGCAGCGCTGCGGTTTCTCCCGTACAGGCATCCCAGCGCAAAATTCGATCGCGGCTCAGGTCGGCAAAATACAAATTTCCGTCTGCATCCACATCAAGATTGGCCGCGCCTGAAACTGAAATTTCGGCGGGCGGCAGTTGGGCGATCGTCGCTTCGATTTGCGGAATTGGAGCCAGCGTGATTGCCCCGTCCGATCGCTGCACCAGTCCGGCTTGAAGCTGAAAATTCGTCCAGACATTATTGAGATTGAAATACTGAAATCCTGGTTCTGACATCGCTTTAGCCCTCAATTCCCATCCAAACAACGTGCCAGTTCAAGGGAGTTTTGAGCTTGGCAAGGAAATCTTCTTCAAATACAATGTCGAGCGGATTGAGCAGCAATATGGCACTGGGATTAATGAGGCGATCGCCAATTGCCAGCGTCAAAGTCTGCCGAGTCAGTTGGTTATCTGCAAGAAGCTGATCGATCGAGGTTGAGAGGCGAGTTGCGATCGTGCTGAGAAAATGATCGAAATCTTCAGGGATGATATTGCCTGAACTGACTCGCTGCCCAACCGAAATGCGCCCCCTCAAAGTTTGGAGAATGAACGTTGCTATGTCTGCGTCGATGCCGCCGATTCTTTCGGCTATGACCCGAACAACGGCTTGAAAATCTTCTGAAGTAACTTCATCGCTCAGTCCTGAGCCGACAGTAGTTCCGGATGGCAAAATCACCTGCATCTCAAACTGAGTTGCCGACGCGCCCGCCACCTGCGCGTAGCCATCCACGACGAACTGACGGGACTGTTCGTTGACCGTATCACTCACCAGCCGATCGCCCACAATATGCGCTTGATAGCGCGGCGGTGTGCGAAATCCGGCGCTGTTGGTCGAGACGATCGCCCTAACGCCGATCGGACTATCTTTGTTAGGAAAAAGCTGCCACTCGGTTTTGCCTGGCTCGGTTTGTCCGGCAGCGATGTAGGGCTGTTGGGCAGGCACAGCGTCGCGCCGTTCTGCGATCGAGACATCCTTGAGCAACTGACAGCTTTGCACCTGAATCGTGGCGAGAATCACATCTTCGCCGCGCCGATAGCGGCTGTCAGCTTCGGTTTCGCCGGGGTTTTGCCAGCGGATTATCAGGCTGCTCCGATCGCCGCACCGCCCCTGCTGTGCCGCATAGACCGCTTTGCGTTTGCGGAGTCAGGCTGCTGTCGTCGGCGTAGGAAGCTGTCAGGTAGTACGTAACGGAACCGCCATCGCTCGCTCCAGCAACGGCAGGAATCGCCAGCGTGAGCGGCTGACTTTGAATCAAATCACGTCCGTTGCAGTCTACGGCATAGCCTGGAGCTAATTGCACGGCGCGATCGCCCTTCAGTCCAGAAACAGCATAGCCAAAGGCAATTCCCCAACTGTGCAAACTGCGGTTGTGCAGCCAGCGCAGTTCGCGGTGAAAAGCTTGTACGGCAGTTAGATCAGCGGCAGTTAGGCGCTGCCCGTCAAAGAAGCTGGGGCGATCGAGAATCGGAATATCGTCGGAGAGCGTCATCACGAGTTGAGGGGTAAGGAGCAGCTAAAGCAGATAGGCGAAATTTGGAAGAAGGGCAAAATCGCTGATCTTGGGTGGCGGACAGCCCTTGACCAGTTCAACACCGAGCCAGTGAATCCCAACGGGCAGGAGCGGATTTTGATTGTGGTTTAGCTCCGGTAGACTGCTCAGCAGCGGCAGCAGGGCTTGGCGATCGCGCAGACCAAAGCGGACATCAAGCCGAAAGCCGGACGAGTAGGGATTGGCATAGGGCGCGATCGACACAAACGGACCGGTTAACTCCCGCATTAATCGGTGAGCGCAGCAGGTGAGAGAAATTGAGCAAAGCCGGACGCAAGGCTAAACGGGTGGCTGAGTAGATTAGCAAAATAAAAAACGCCTGACGGTGTTCCCACGCCGCGAAAGCCACCGCTGGAGGTATCGACGTAGACCGACCACGCCAGCGGCGAACCATACGCAGTCGTGCTGCCCGATCGCACCTGTCCGCTGACCAGATGAGGTCGCGTTAATCCCTGCGTGGCGCGGCGCAAAGGAGGTTTCGAGGGTGGGCGGCTCTCCGGCTTCGAGTTGCAGCCGCACGATCGGAATCTCTTCGCCCAAGCGCACATCGTCTGCGAGAGGAAGCGGCTGTCCTGGCTCGACTGCTCCGGCATCAGACCAGCGCCATAAACAGCGCTCTTCGGTCACATGGCGATCGCTCAAACAAGTGGTGCGCGGACGATCGCCCAGCAGCGTGGCGCGATCGGCATGGCGAATCACCAGATCAAACGCTCGTGACGACGGGAGCGGATTAGGCAGGGCGATCGGTAGCGGTCGCACCGACAGGATTTCGCGTCCCTGACAGTCGTAAGCCAAACCTGGTCCTACCTGAACGACATTACCCTTCAGCACCACTTCAAATCCCAGCGCCACTCCCCAGGTATTGTGAAGGGCACGGACATGAATTTCTCGCAGGCGGGTTTGAGCCTCTGCCTCGTCCTGCAAATCGCGGGCAGTCAGCAGTTGGTCGTTGGTGTAGGAAGTTCGTACGGTGCGATAAGGGGAATGCGTCATGTCACACGACCTCAATCCGGTGTTGTCCGGGTGTCACCAAGCTGGTTGGCGGTACGCAAAGGTTGCCGCATTGCGCTACGCTGCTGCCGGGAATTAGCCGCAGCGATCGAATGTGATCAACGCCTGCTACCTCGTCAATCACCTGCAAAATCTCCGATCGATACACATCACGCCCAAACGCCCAGCCCAAGCCGTTCGTGCCGCCCCGCAGCGGATCGAGAAAGGTATCAAGTGCCCGTAGGACATCAGCTTGGACACGATCGACGCTGGCAGCAGGCTTGCTCTGCACGGCTGCTTCGATCTGCACTTCCAGATATTGGGGGGCAACAACGACTAATCGCGTTCCGATCACGCGCAGGCGATCGAGCGACTGCTGCACGGCTTGCAGTAAGCCTGAACTAGGAGTCGGACGCGGCGGCGGTAGGGCGGGCACGATCACGACCGTCACGGTTCCCGGTGCTTGCAAACAAGGATGCGCGGGGTCAAGTCCTGCCCAGGCTCGCGATCGCACGACATGAGTGCCGGGAACGGCCAAAGCCAGTCGCTCA
>JAAUTJ010000371.1 GCA_012031475.1 Leptolyngbyaceae cyanobacterium SM1_3_5
TGGCAAGCGTAGAATGCAACCGTAGAGCAGTATCGGCAGTGGATTGAAAAACTTTTAAGTGGGCGGGCGGCGCGATCGATGCAGTCTAATTCACAGATCGAAGCTCAAACGGTTTTTGACCGCGACCACTACCAGTTTGTGTATGTCGGCTGGTGGCGCAATGGCGATCGTGATTATGGGTATTTGCTGCATCTAGATGTGAAAGACGGCAAAATTTGAGTTCCAATATGACGGCACGGAAGGCGGCATCGTCAATCAACTGGTGCGGCTTGGCGTTCCCAAAGCAGACATCGTTTTGGGATTTCACGCCCCCGCAGTGCGACAGCTTACCGAGTTTGCTGTGAGCTAGTACTCAACCGATCGAGGCGATTCGGGAGTAGAACTAGAAAAACTGTGTTTTTTACAACATCTCCCCGTTTGAGATTGCCCCATATGTTTTGATTTCCAGAAAAGCCGCCAGTATCTCCAAGATTTGGAGCATAGCGATCTATCTGTTGTGCAGGTGGCGGAAAAGCTGAAGGCTGCACTGGATGTTGAACAGGTCACAAAGAAGTTTCACAAAGACTTTAAGGCGGATCTCGAATGGTTTGTTTTGCAGATTCAAAGCATTAATAAAGGGGAGCGATCGCCGCTGGTATGCGTCAATCATCTTGAATCGGCTGATGTTTATTTCTTGCAGTACAAGGGGTTTGTGGATGGCAATCGGGAATATTTGCAAGAGAAGCTAGCGCAGTTTGAAGACAGAGGTTTTTATCGAGATTTCTTGCGCGTCCTATTTTTGAGGGATTTACGCAGGCTGCACCAAATCGCTCAGATGAAGCAAAGGCGCTGTTAGGAGACGTTAAATATCTGAATGGCGGTTTGTTCGTCGAGCATCAAATTGAGAGAAGGAATTCGATCGCAATTTGCAATGAAGCCTTTAAGCGCACGTTCGATTTATTTAGGCGCTACACCTGGAATTTGGATGATGCACTGGAAGAAAATGATGAGATTAATCCTTCCGTCTTGGGCTATATCTTCGAGAAATATATTAACCAGAAAGAATTTGGAGCCTACTACACTCGCCCCGAAACTACCGAATATTTGTGCGATCGCACCATCAACAAGCTAATCCTCGACGAGGTGAATGCCGAGTTGAAGCGGCAGTTTGAATCGATCGAGGAACTGCTGTCGAGGCAGGCTGAGGGAAGGAATGTGGCATTTGAAGTTAGCCTATGTCGTGAATTTCCCCTGTTTCAACCAAAAAGCACATTCAGCAATTTCAAGGCTGAGTCAAATTAAATACAGTAAATTTACCAAATTACTATATTTAGTAATTGAATCGGCCAATTTGCCAAGCAAGGCGTAAAGCAAAATGCTTAAAACCACAACATCGGTCTGCATAAATTCCCTAGCGTTCATTGCCATGTAGCCGATACCCGAATTGGCGGCGATCGTTTCCGCAACAATCAGCGTTAGCCACATTAAACCCAGGGCGTAACGGAGACCAACGAGAATACCCGGAAGTACTCCAGGTAGAATAATTTGCCAGAACAGTTCGTGCGATCGCAGTCCGTAGACTTTGCCCATTTCAACAAGTCCGGGGTCGATCGATCGAATGCCGTAAAAGGTGTTGATATAGATTGGAAAAAACACGCCCAACACGATGAGAAAAATCCGCGCCTGATCGCCAATGCCAAACCACAAAATCACCAGGGGAATGAGAGCAAGATGCGGAATGTTGCGAATCATTTGCAGTGAACTATCGAGCAGGCGTTCAGCGATCGATGAAACTCCATTGAGCAATCCTAAAATTAGGCCGATGCTGCCGCCAATCAGAAATCCGATTCCGGCTCTCCACAGGCTAATAGCCACGTTGCGGAATAGTTCACCGCTTTGAGTGAGTCGAACTGCGGCTTCAATTACGTTTGTCGGAGCAGGAAGAATTCGAGTGGCAATCACTCCGGTTTGTGCCAGAATTTGCCACAGCACAATCAGGCCAGTCGGCACGAGCTAAGGCGCGATTGATTGCCAGGGAAATCGATTAGAGAAACCAGCAGATTTGAGTGTGAGTTGCATCGCGTTTGACTATGTTTTTTCAAGCATCAATGATTCCGTTTCCTGACCAAGCAATCACAGTGATGGGATGAAATCCGGGCAGCGATACCGTTCCGGGAGCGCTGCGCGATCGCGTCACAAAATCGAAACCACTTTCGCGAAATGCTGCCCAACCTTGCTGTACGTTCTGCGGCAAAAATCCTGCTTTCGGATCACGCGCTGCAACGGCATTCAAAAAGTTAGCCGGATCGTGATGACCCAGCGCATACCAGCCGTACAAATCAAGCTCAAAGTCAAAGAAGGATTGCAGGGCGATCGATACTGTAGAAGCATTTTGCGGAGGCATCTTGTGAACTCCAATTAGCAGCAGGAAATTGAATGGTTAGCTGGCACTGGTCGGAATTTTTTCGTTCGCAATCACTTCTCCAAATGGCCCCATAAAGCGACTGGGCGGCGGTGCAGTTTGGGCGATACCGTTCCGGGAGCGCTCCACGATCGGCAATTTGGGAAACAGCAGTTCGGCAACGCGATAGGCTTCCTCTAAATGCGGGTAGCCCGAAAAGATAAAGGTATCGATTCCCAGGTCGGCGTATTCTTGCATTCGGGCGGCGATCGTGTCGGCATCCCCGACTAACGCCGTTCCTGCACCACCGCGCACCAGTCCCACGCCTGCCCAGAATTCAGGGAGATTTCCAGGTTCGATCGACTGCCACTGTGCAAGGCCATCATCCGCCGCTGACCTTCTGAGTCGGTTTTGGCGAGTGCGGCTTGAGCGGCTGCGATCGTGTCCTCATCGAGATATCTGAGCAAATCATTGGCAGCATCCCACGCCTCAGATTGCGTTTGCCGCTCATTACCTGCCGCCAAACCGCGAGGAATTCGTCTGTCAGGTCGTAGCAGCCATCTTTGCTGAGGTGCAATCCATCCGCTGCCAGTTCTGCCGGATCGCCGCCTGTGACCACGTTGACCCAGAGGCGACCTTGTGAGAGGCGATCGAACGTTGCCGCCATCCGTGCTGCCATGCCGGGAGAGGCAATGCCGGGACGAATCGCCACAAGAAACTTCATCTGTCGCGTGACCGGAATCAGCGAAGCCGCCGTAATCCAAGTATCTTCGCAGGATCGTCCGGTCGGCAGCAGTGCGCCTGCAAAACCGAGATTGTCGATCGCCCTGCCAGTTGCCTTGTGTATTCGGGCGTGACGGCGCGACCCCCGATCGCTGTGCCCAAGTAGCGACCATCGCCATGTGTGGGAATGAACCAGAGGACATCCATTGGTGAAACTCCTATTGGGGCTGCCAGATTGCTTTTGAGACATCGATCGGCTGGGGAATCAGCTTCAGGTTGATGAAACTGTGACCGATCGAAAGTTGACTAAAAATCGTGTTAGGCACTGGCAGCTTAATATCAACTGCGATCGCGGCATTCTGTATCTTGCTTAATCTACGGTAACTTGGTAAATATTAAGTAAATTTGTATAGCCAAAATAGTGTCACAGTTCATCTAGGAATGCAAGCAGATTTTCAAACTTTGCGAAAGTGCGATCGCTGTGATGCTGTTCCTATCAAAGTTGTGACAATCAAAAGAAAAACTCCACTTTCTCGATCGATTTATAAATGTTGCAGTATTTGCAGTTATCCAATCACCGCAAAATGAGTGACCTACAAAAAGTCAGCGACCAGTTCAGCGCAGCCGGACAGGTTTCACCCAATACGCTTTCGCAAGCAGCACAGGCCGGATTTCAGTTGGTGTTGAATTTGCGATCGCCTGATGAATCGGGTGTGCTGCCCGACGAACCGCAAGAAGTCGCCGCAAGTGAACTGCACTATACCAACGTGCCGCTGACCAACACGAATCCCAGTGCGGTTGAGGTGGAAAAGGTGCTAGAGGCGATCGAGTCGTTGCCCAAGCCCGTCCTTGTTCAGTGTGGGGCAGGTTTACGGGCGGGAGCGATCGCACTGTTAGCCGCAGCCATTGAGGAAGGATTAACGCCCGCAGAAATTGAGGCAAAAGCAGCAGAATTAGGGCTGAGCGAGCAGCCGCATTTGCAGCAGTATCTTGAGCAGTTTGTGCAGAAAAATCGATCGGTCTAGATACATTGATTTGCCACTTTTGCTATCACTATGGAACTGTCTGCCAAAGTCGAATATGCCTTGCTCTCGCTGCTTGAATTAGCAAGCTATTCCGTTAGGAAAGACCCGCTGAAAGTCAACGAAATTGCGGCGAAGCAACGCATTCCTGAACGTTATCTTGAGCAGGTGTTAATTAGTCTGCGGCGCGGCGGCATTGTGCAAAGTGTGCGCGGCGCAAAGGGCGGCTATGTGCTGGCGCGTGAAGCCTGGAAGATTACGCTGCTCGACATTTTTCAGGCGATCGAAGGTGAACCGAATTCTAAAGAGAATCACCCGGATCAGACACTTGGAAAAAAGCGTTTTACAAGATGTTTGGAAAGAAGCACACACCACATCAACAACAGTTTTGCAGCAATATACGCTCCAGGATTTATGTCAAAAGCGCGATGCCCATCAGCTAATTAATCCGAGGACTATGGCAACGAGTAAAAGTACGATCGACACACTATCAAAGTAGAAGACGCGCTGCAATCCAGGGGTGAGCTAACTCCATCTCCTTCAACCGTGACGTTGTAGAGCGCGTTAATTCCGCTAGGGTTGAATGCAGTGATGAGAGGAGAAGCAGTAATCAACCCCACCGTTACTAAGATGACGATCGCAACATTGCGGCTTAGCTTTAGCCTCAGGACTCCTATTAATCAATTAGAAAATATCAGCCGGATCAGCCGCTTGCAGCTTACGCATCGCGATCGCACCTGAGAGTAAACACATTCCGATGGTGAGTAGCAGAACTTGAATGGTTCTGATTGCTGTCATTGCCAGCGGCAAGTTCGTGGCATTCTCCGTTAACTGGTACAGAAAAACCGAGATTAAATGTCCTGGAATGAAGCCTGAAATTGATAGAATCAATGCTTCTTCAAACACAACCCACAGCAGATAGCGATCGCGATATCCCATTGCTTTGAGCGTGGCATATTCGGATAGATGATCATTCACATCCGTGAACAAAATCTGATACACAATGATAATGCCAACAATAAATCCCATTCCCACGCCGAGCGAAAAAATAAACCCGATCGCGGTATTGCGCCGCCAAAAATTTGCCTCAAACTGGATGAATTCTGCTTTAGTCAAGACTTGAACATCGCTGGCTAACTGGGCTTTTAATTCCTCAGCCACGATCGCCAAGTCATAACCTGATTTCAGCAAAATTCGCCCTAAGTTGACTTCGCCGGGTTGGGTTCGAGAAAAAATCCGCAAGAAGTTTTGATCGCTGGTCATCACACTCCCATCTGGTCCAAAAGATGCCCCGACTTTGTAGAGGCCACGCAGCGTTATGCGTCGCCCTTCTAGCTCAGTTGTGACCGGATTTCCTTGATCAATCTGAGCGATCGCCGCCTGATAGTTACCGCGTGAAGCGCGATCGAATACCAGCGTATCCGGAAATCGCAGCAGGCTGAGGTTCTGATTCACCTCTGGTAGATCGA
>JAAUTJ010000372.1 GCA_012031475.1 Leptolyngbyaceae cyanobacterium SM1_3_5
TCTTCAACGGGCGCAGTTCAGCGCGGTTGATGCAGACGGCAGTGAGGTTGATAATCCAGCTTTGCAGCGTCATTTCGCTTTGTTTGGACGCCTGCCGCAAATCCAGCCCGCCCAATTCGTGATGAATGTGCCGCCAGGTGATCGCAAACAGATAGTCAGCCTGCACAGGCGATTTGGCCGAGTGGCGAATCAGCGTGTAGACGATCGAACCATAGCGACAAAAGATCGCCGTAAAATACTGTCCGGTTTCCGGATGCCGCTGAAACTGCGTCAAAAGCTCTTGATCGCTATAGTGCGCCAGCGAGGAAATCAGCGGATGGCTGCACTCTGGGAAAGTGGGAATTTGCACAGGCGACGATCCACGCGAAAAGAATAGCTCTCAATATACAGACTGTTGCGCGGAGTGGACAGATCTAATCGAAAGTTTTTTGGTGGGATGACTCAGAAATTGCCCTACGTTCAGCGAAATGTTAAACGTCTACAATTTCGCCATCTTCGGCCACGATCGATTCCTCAGCAGTCGGATTCTGAGGCAACAGCCAACTGAGCAAAATCGCCGTCAAGCCGCCTGTTGAAGTGGCCGAGGCAAACATGTTTTTGAACAGTGCGGGCTGATTGTTAAACAGTTCGGGGACGAACACGACGCCCAAACCCAAACCCAGTGAAACTGCGATGATAATTGTGGCACGGCGATCGAGATTTTCAGTCGCCAAAATTTTGATGCCAGCAACCGCGATCGAGCCAAACATCACGGTTGTTGCTCCGCCCAAAACAGGCTGCGGAATCGACTGAAATGCGCCACCGACGATCGGCAACAGTCCCAACAGTGCCAGAATTCCGGCGACATAAAATCCGACATAGCGACTGCCCACCCCTGTCATTTGAATGACTCCCGTGTTTTGGCTAAACGTGGTAATTGGGAAGGTGTTGAGTAACGCAGCCAGCGAAGAATTGAGGCCATCAGCTAACACGCCCGCTTTGATTCTCCGAAAGTAAACTGCGCCTTTAATTGGTTCTTTCGATACTACCGAAGTCGCGGTCATGTCACCGACCGATTCGATCGCCGTCAGCGGAAAAAGAATCAAAAAGGGAATCAGGGCAGCAAAATCAAAGCTCATGCCGTAGCGAAACGGAACAGGCAAACTGATAATTGGAAGTCGGCCAAAGATGCTGAAGTCTACCAAGCCCATGAAGGCAGAAACAATGTAGCCAGCCAGCAGACCGATCGCGATCGCGCCCATCCGAACGTACTGATTTTTTGCCAGCGTCAAGACAATCACAATTAGAAAAACACCGCCACCGAGGGCGAGATTTTGAGCGTTCGCAAACGTATTATTCTGCAACGCTGCCGTGCCGCCTGCCTCAGTCGTGGTCAAGTTGAGCGGGGCGATCGAAATGCCTGCTGTGTCGTTGTCGGTATTGTGACCGTGACATCAGCCGGATCGATCGTGCATAGGTCGGTCGGTGGCTGCTGAGACTGGTAGCGATCGAATAGCTCACATCGCCGTCATCCACCAAATCATCTTGGCCTGTCACGGTCACGGTTTGAGCCGTGTTCCAGTTGAGCGGAGTGAAGGTGAGCGTCGATGTGCTGAGGCTGCCTTCGGCTGCGTTGCCTGCAAGCGTCACCACAACGTCGGCAGTCGGCTGGCTGGTCAAAACCACCGAGAAGGCTGCCGTTCCGCCTGCTTCCGTTGTCGTCAAATCGATCGGCGTGACGGTGACTCCGGGGCTGTCGTTGTCGGTGATGTTGAGCGCGACCGATGCCACCGATCGCCCGCTGTAGTTGGCATCGCTGCTGCTGACGGTGTGGCTGATTGTGCTGGTGTGCGTTCCTTCCGCGATCGCATCGTCGATCGCCGTCACGGTCACGGCCTGCGCGATGTTCCAGTTGGCAGCGGTGAAGGTGAGCGTTGTTTTGTCGGTGTTGGTTTGCGAACCGTTGGCGTCGCAACAGTGACATCCGCGATCGGCTGGCTGCTGAGAACAACCTGGTAGGTTTGCGTTGCACCACCTTCGGCCAGACTGCCACTTGCAGGGGTGATGAGTACGCCTGCGGTGTCGTTGTCGGTGAGGTTGGCTGTGACGGAAGGAACCGCGAGGCCGCTGTATCGAGCGTCGGTGCTTTCGATCGAGTGGGCGATCGTGGCGCTGTGATTGCCCTCCACAACGCTGTCATCAACTGCGGTCACGGTCACGGTTTGCGCCTGATTCCAATTTGCAGCCGTGAAGATGAGCGTCGTTGCACTCGTGCTGGTTTGCCCGCCATTGTTGATTCTCACCGTCACATCTGCGGTTGGCTGGCTGGCAAGAACGATGCTGTAGCTGCCTGTTGTGCCGTCTTCTGTTGCGGTTGTGGTCAGCGGCGAAATGATCACGCCTGCCGTATCGTTGTCGGCATTGGTAACGGCGACATCGGGCACTGCGATCGCGCTGTAGTTGGCATCGCTGCTCGTGGCCGTCGTTTGAATCGTGTAGGTGATGTCGCCATCATCAACGGCATCCTCGCGGCCTGTCACGGTCACGGTTTGCGCCGTATTCCAGTTGAGCGGGGTGAAGGTGAGCGTCGAGGTGCTGAGGGTTCCTTCTGCCGAGTTGCCCGTCAGCGTGACGGTGACATCCGCGATCGGCTGCGTGTTGAGAACGACGTTAAACGCTGCGGTTCCGCCTGCTTCGGTTGTGCCGACCACAAGGGGCGTGACGGTAATGCCTGCCGTGTCGTTATCTACATTCGTCACCGTCACATCCCCAACGGTGATGTTGTTGTAGTTGACATCGCTGCTGCTGGCCGTCGTTTCGATCGCATAGCTGACATTGCCATCCTGGTTCGCATCGTCTCGACCCGTAACGCGCACCGTTTGCGCCTGATTCCAGTTGTCGGACGTGAAGGTGAGCGTCGGCTGGTCGATCGTGCCTTCGCTGGAATTGCTGCTGGTGAGCGTGACGGTGACGGGAGCGATCGGGCGGCTGGTCAGGACAACATCAAAGGTGGCGGCTGTGCCTGTTTCGCTGGTGAGCAGGCTCGTTTGCGAAACCGTAACGCCTGCGGTGTCGTTGTCGGTTAGCGTTGCCGTGACCTGCTGCGCTCCGTTTCGACGGCATTCTCGACGCTGAGAACATCAACAACCAGCGTTTCTGCGCCTTCGGCAAAAAAGTCTTCAACGCCGCTAATTTGAGCGGTTCCCGTCAATTGCCCTGCTCGAATCACAATGCTGGTCGGCAAAGTGTAGTCTGCGCTGCTGGCCGTTCCGCTCAGTGCCAAATTGACGGTGACATCTTGCGTCGAGACAGCGGCCAGAGTCGCCGTCAAAATTGCCGTGCCGCCTTCGGCCAAGCTGGTTCGATCGATGCTCAGATCGACCGTGAGAATTTGCAGATCGAGCGCGGTCGAAATTGGGCTGAGGTTGCCTGCTCGATCGATCGCCCGTGCGGTGATTTTGTGGCTGCCCTTGCGGAGGATTTTGTTTGCCCTGAGTGTCCATCTGCCATCACTGCCGACTGTCGCCGTGCCGATCGCCCCGTCTCGATCGCTAAACAGCGCAATTTTGGCTTCCGGCTTCGGCAGTGCCCGCAAATTCCGGCTGGTCGTCTCCGGTGATGTTGTCGGTGTTGGATGCGCCTGTGTCGGAAGCGATCGTTAGATCCGGGGGGGCAGGCTGAGCCGGAGCCACCTCGTCAATTTCAAACGTTGTTTCGCCAGAAGCCGCGCTGATGTTGCCCGCTTTATCGATCGCGATCGCCTTGACGGACTGCGAACCTTTGCGGCGGGGCACAGCCTTGATCCGCCAGAGACCTGCTGCATCAGCAGTTCCCGTGCCGATTTCGTTGCCCAAATCGTCAATTAGCCTGATCGTGCTGTTCGCTTCGGCTGTGCCCTGAAATTCCGGTTCCAGAACGTTGGTGATGTTGTCGATCGCACTTGCGCCGCTGTCGTCCGCGTTCACCATGTCCGGCGCGGTGGGAACGGTGGGGGGAGTCGTGTCGATCGTCAGGCCGAACGGATCAGACGAAACACTGGGGTTGCCTGCTGTATCCGTCGATCGAGCGGTGAGGATGTAGCTGCCCGGAGCGATCGCGGTTCCCGTGTAGTCCAGCGACCAGTTGCCCGTGCTGTCTGCCGTCACCGTGCCGATTCTGGTCACGCCCTGGAACACATCGACGCTGCTGTTGGCTTCTGCCGTGCCGCTGATGATCAGTCGATCGTCGCTGGTGATGCCGTCGGCAGGCGTGGCGGTGTCGTTCGTGATGCTGGCGATGACGGGCTTGCTGGGTGCGGCATTGTCGATGACGACGGTGAAGGGGGCAGAAGGTGCGCTCGTATTGGCAGCTTGGTCGATCGCGCTGGCCGTAAAGCTGTATGTGCCGTCTGCCAATGTTGTGCCCGTGTAGTCATACGACCAGACACCGCTGGCGTTCGTAGTCACCGTGCCGATTTTCGTTACCCCTTGGAAAATCTCGACGGTGCTGTTGGCTTCGGCTGTGCCGTTGATCGTCAGGGTTCTGTCGCTGGTGATGCCGTCGGTTGTGGATGCACCTGTGTCCGTACTGATGCTGGTGACGATCGGCGCGTTGGGGACAGCCGTATCAACAACGATCGTGGCATTGCTTGAGGTGGCCGTATTTCCAGCCGCATCTGTGGCTGTGGCCGTTGCAATGTAAGTCCGATCGGCCAGCGGGGTTGCGGTGTGATTCAGTGACCAGTTGCCCGTGCTGTTTGCTGCCACCGTGCCGATCGATGTGCCATCAAGGAACACTTCAACGCTGCTGTTGGCTTCGGCTGTGCCGTTGAGAATCAGCGTGTTATCGCGGGTGATCCGATCGTTTGGCACACCCGTATCATTGCTGATTGTGGTGATAGTCGGGCTGCTAATCGACGGGTCGATCGTGTAGCTCAAAGCAGGCGAGGTTGCGCTGATGTTTCCGGCGGAATCGATCGCTTTGGCGGCGATCGTGTAATTTCCCGCTGCGAGGGCAGTAGCAGGCGTGTAGCTCCAGTTGCCTGCGGTGACATCCACCACCTGCGTTGAAACGATCGCGCCGATCGCATTTCTGATTGTGACTTCGGCTTTCACCGCATCTGTTGCCACCGTGCCCGTAAACTGCGGTGTGGTTCTGCGAGTGATGTTGTCGCTGTTGGAGCTTCCCGTATCATCTGCGGCGATCAGGTCGGGCGGGTCGATCGGGACGGTGGGCGCGATCGTGTCGATCGCAAAGCTCAGGGGATCAGACAAGACGCTTTCATTGCCAGCGCGATCGATACTCTTGACCGTGATCTGGTGATTGCCCTCGCTCAAATTGGCGCTGGGCGTGTAGCTCCAACTGGTGCCTGTAACCGTCGCGAAGCCTTGCGAGACGTTATCGATAAACACTTCGACTCGACCGTTCGTTTCGGTTGTGCCTGTAAAGGTCGGCGTGGCATCGCTGGTAATGTTGTCGCTGTTGGAGCTTCCGCTATCGGTGGCCGCTGTCAGATCCGGCAGCACAGGCTTGGCGGGAGGCGTGGTGTCGATGGTCAGGCTCAGCGCGGTAGAAGCGTCGCTCACGTTGCCGTAGATGTCGATCGCTTGGCAGTCATCGTATGGGT
>JAAUTJ010000373.1 GCA_012031475.1 Leptolyngbyaceae cyanobacterium SM1_3_5
CGATCGGCAGCAGAAACCGAAGCGATCGCCCAGCATGTTTCTGACACCAACGATGTCTTTTTCGTTCCGGCGCTCAGCGGTTTGGGCGCACCGCACTGGGACGCAGCGGCTCGCGGCGCATTTTTGGGAATCACAGGTGGCACGACGCGATCGCATCTCGTCCGGGCTGTGCTGGAGTCGATCGCGTTTCAGGTGAAAGAAGTCGTGCAGGCAATTTCCGCAAGCGGCATCGCAGTCGAGCGGTTGCGCGTGGATGGAGGCGGATGCCAAAACAATTTTTTGATGCAGTTTCAGGCAGATTTGTTGGGCATTCCGGTTGAGCGTCCGGCAATGCGTGATTCAACGGTGCAGGGGGCAGCATTTGCAGCGGGTTTGGCGATCGAATTTTGGTCAAATGATGCAGAACTTATGCAGATGCGATCGATCGATTGTGTGTTTGAACCGCAAGCGAAACCGAGTGGATTTGAGCGATGGTTGGAGGCGGTGGAGCGATCGAAAGGTTGGGCGAAATGATCGAACTGAATCAAGCTTGCACCTTCAATTTGCTCTGGGCGGTAGTTCGTAGGGCGGCGGCTGATCGAGTTCGATCGACGTACCGGGAGCCGCAGAACCGGGGGCACTCGGCGGAGAACCGGGAGCCGCATTTGGATTGGACTGAGCCGCAGGCGGTACGGGAGCCGGGGCAGGCGGGGATGGAAAGGCGGCGGTTTGAATCACGACCGATCGACTCACCACTTCTCCAGCCTGATTGGTGACTTGCAAAGTGAGCGTTGTGCTGCCTGGAGTGGGGCTGAGCGCATAGCTGAGGCCGGGACTTGACGAATCAACCATGCCCGGAGCGGGAAGCAGTTCCACCTTGACCCGATCGCGATCGGCCACTTCCCAGCTTAAGTTCAGATTGACTGGACCTCTAGCGGGATTAATCAACTGCACCAGTTGAGGATTTTGCATCACGTCCGTGCCGTTGACGGTAAAGGCTTGAATGCTCGGTAAGGGTGGGCGAACTTCGATCGATTCGCTGTCTTTGGTAATGCGATTGCTGCCGCGCTCTGGCGACATGACAACATTCAGCGTGAAGGTGTATTTGCCAGGAGCCGCTGCCTGAGTCGGGACATTTTCACACAGCAACCGTGTCCCTTGCGATCGACATTGCCCTGCAAGTCCAGCCGGAATTCCGTTTTGAACTGGATAGCGAATTTGTTTGTTTTCGATCGCACCATTCGCAGCAATATGAACAGAATTTAATTCGATCGCGGCAATTTCTCTGATGTTATTAACGACCCAATTCATTTGAATCGGCGTGTTCGGATATTGCGGCAGCGCACCCGCTCCGGTTGTCGCAGTATCGGTTGAGCCTGCTTGACGATAGATCGGCGTTTTTGAGTAGAAATAGAGAATTTCAGGTAGCGGTAAAGGGGGAACAGGCGGCGTAGGATTGAGCTTAATGTTAGTGAGTCGTTCGGAGTCGAAAGATTGAGATCTGGAGTTGTCCGCTTCTGAAGATTGAGAGTTTGGTAAGACTTCAAGCTTCACTTGATATTCACCCGCACGAAATGCAGCATTTTCGCCTGTTGGCTGTGGGGCGATTCCAATGCAGCTTATGGTATCAATTTCAGGTTTTTGCAGGTAGAGATTGCGAATTAACCGCAGGATTACATTCGGCTGATAGACTCCAATTTCGCAGGTTTCTTGCTCATCCTTTAGCGTTTGAAGCGGATAGCTTTGATCGAGTAACACGCTGCCGTCGCTGGCGTAATAGGTCACGATCGCTCGTGCATCAGACTGGAAGTTGCTAATTTTCCAGTCGAGACGAATCGGGTTGCCGCTTCCGGCCTGATAAGATTCTTCGGTTGTAGAAAACTCTAAAACCTTTGGCTCTTGGCTGGGTTTAACAACGAGTTCTCTTAACAGCCAATGAGCTAACCATGCAGCACCCGCTAAAAGCAGAAAAATGACCAGAAACTTAAGAAATCGAGGAATCCAAGCGGGTCGAGACTGCCAGAGAATTTTGCCAGAGGCGGCTTCTGGAAGGTGAAGCGTCCCCGCAGTTTCGGTTTCAAGCGGCGGCTCGAATAAGTGAACGCCGAAATCAATTTCTTGTTCTTGTCCTCGCCAAGTTCGTCGCCACCATTTCTTCGGTTTTGGAGTGATGACAACCGTTTGATTTTGACCCGGCACAAGCTGAACGCGATCGCTCGTCAACTCATAGTTAAAAATTGCATCTTTATCTTGAACCCGAATACCCAAAACGCGAATAATATTGCCTGGATTATTCAAAAATAGATTAAATGATTCGATCGCAGAGGGAATTTTTTGAACAGGCGGTTGCAGATCAACAATCAGTCGATCGTCTACCTCAACTTTGAGGTAAATAATGTCCAGTAAAACCAGGTTGGTGCGGTTAATGATGTGAGCCGCAGGGTGGAAGAGTAGTGGCCTGCGGGCGTGTAGGCGGGCGGATGAATTTCGAGAAAAATGTCGCCGGACTGCCCCGGATTGAGCATTAAGCCGTCCGATCGCGCAATCAATCCGGGTGCATCTGGGTTGCTTTCAGGATAGAGCGGCGGATTGAACCAGCTTTGATCGAGTTCGGGACAACTGATATAGAGTCGATCGACCGCATCCGATCGATTGGTGACGGTGACTTTGACCTGAAGCGCTGTTCCCGCTTGCAGCGAATGCGCCGCTTCTGAACTGGTGGCTGGCTCAACTGACCAGATTGGCTCAGAGCGTAGCCCGACATCTTGCCCGGAGGCCAAAACGCGCAACTGCTGAGTGCGCCGACTCTGCTCATTGGGATACTGTGGAGCCTGCGCCACAATGTCGTAGCTGTAGAATCCGGGTGCTGCCTGGGGTGGCACATCCAGCCGCAGAATTACCTCGCGATCGCCCTGCGGTTCCACTTGCAGCAGGCGCAATCCTGAAAAGCCCTGTTCTCCTTGCTGCGATCGATCGGGTTTGGATTCACTGGCGGCAGTGCTGGCCTCTAGCAGCGTACACCAGCGCAACAGCGGCTCAGATTTGGCTTCGTTCGATCGAATCCACAGGTCGATATTGGCAACTTCTGCGCCCCGATTCTTAACCGTGATGATCCGCTCGATCGGACTGCCGCCCGGTTTGGCTCCGTCATTGTTGCCCTGAACATCGATCAGTAGGTTTTGGCGAGTGCTGCTGTAGGTCATGAGGAGTCCTTGCAGAGGGAACCTGAGGCGGACGGAAACGCAGACGGAAACGCGGACAGAAAAGACATCTGCGGAATTACGGCGATCGCTCTGGACAGGAAGAAGCATCAACCGATTGACGGTGTAGCCTGACCTGGTTATCGGGTGCATTGAAAGCCACCAGGACGTAGCCGGAAGCGGGATGTTGGATATCAACGGCTCTCAGGGCGGTGTCAGGAAATGCGGCGATCGTTTCCCGGTTGGGCGACTGATTTGGGTTGCGATTTTGCTCACCAATCAGCCACAGCATCACCCGCCCGTCGTCTCCCGTACTGGCAAGGTAGCAGCCATCATCGGACAGGGCGACCGATCGCACCGATTGGCCTTCATCGCTGGCCTGCCACTGTTCCCGGAAGGCAATGTTGCAGGGTGTGTTGTTTGGCGTGGCAGTGCAGCGGTTGAGATCTGCAACATTCCACAGCGTAATGAAGCCGCGATTATCTGCCATCGCCAGAATTGGCGCGTCCTTGGCAACGGCGACGCTGTTGATGTAGTCGTATTTGCCAATCACAGGCTGAATTGAAGCGGTTCGCTCCCAGCGGTAAGTCACCGGATACTGTCGATTGCGCTCCCAGTCCCACAGCACAAATTTGTTGTATTGTCCGGCGATCGCCACGATCGATCGATTTTGCTCTTTTAAGTCAATGACGGACAGGGCGGAAATGGCGCTGCCGAGGAACAGTTCTGGCGAATCGAGCCGAAATCCGTTAGCGTTGCGCTCCCATCGGCGGACAAAGCCGCTACCATGTCCGCTGAACAGAAAGCGAGAATCCGGCGTGAAATCAAGGTCGAACACGCGATCGCTGCGCTCAAAAATTGGAGTTGATTGCTGCTGCGGAGGTGAAACTTGCCAAAGTTGAATTTCGCCATTCTCCAAACCCACCGCAATTTGTTCTTCGCGCTGCGGAATTTCTCGAATCACCCGGACTGCTTTTCCGGTATCCTCAGCGATCGCTTCCCGCGATGACAGCCGCCGCGAATTGATGATCCAAGGAAAAGGACTCGCATCCCAGCGCCACACTTTTTGATCGCTCGCTCCGCTCACCACTGTGGTTTCATTGCCAATAATTCGCACCGAGTTGACGGGCGCTAGATGCGGCGATTTGGGCGGACTTTGCCACCAAGCCCAACCGATCGCCAGCAGCGTCGCCAATGCGCCGAGAAGCTGTAGCCAGAAAGGAACGATCGGTTGAACCTTGAGATCCAATATTTGCACATTCGGATCGGCGTAAACTGGCCCGCTCGATTCGCCTGAATGCGCGTTCGTCAGCAGCGGAACGGCTTCAAACCGATAGTGGCGCTGCCAGCCGAGCCAAGGACGCGGCTTGCGAATCGCTGGCGTTGCCCTAGCGATCGCCCCCGGTTCAATTTCCAGCGGTGAAAGCGGCTCTAGATCGCGAACGGGCTGACCCGATTCCAAGATTTGCAGGGCGATTTGCTGCGTTAAATTGCTGTTGTTGGTGAACTGAAGCGGGTAGTGGGCGACGCTGCCGTTTTTGTCTTCAGTGCGACGCGATCGCGGAATCATTTGAACCGATTCAGGACACTCAAACTCAACCACTCCATACGGCAAAACCTCAATTTCGCCACCAAAACTGGCAGTGTTGTGGTCTTGGTCTTCTGCCTCAACCAAAAAGTTATAAACCCGACTGCGCGTTTGGGTTGTTCTAGGAGGACTACAGCAAAAGATCACTTCCTGAGAATCACCTGCATCCACTCGAAGGGTTTTCACAATTTCTTTTTGCACAAACCAGTCCGGTTCTAATTCGCTCAGTTTGAGCGCAACCTGCGTAAATTTAGGACTGAGATTATAGGTTAATACTGGAATATCTAGCTTGTCCCCAGGGTAAACTTTGAGGTCTTTCAGCGGCAAATAAACCTTGAGTGAGCGTTTGGGCTGCTCGATCGAAAGCTCCAAGGTTTGAACATCAAACAGCGATTCAGAATCGATAGAAAACACATTGAGTCGAATCGGAATCGTCCTTCCATAGGTAGAAACAGGTGATTTGATCAGCACGATGCTGAATTTTGTGCCATCGCCAGGAGGCTTTTTCGAGCAAATTTCCGGCTCAACCCGATACCAATGAATTTTTGAAGTGGGGTCAACTCCCTCAATACTCAACTCAACTTGAAAACTCGCAAAAATATTGCTTGCATTCACGACTTGAATTTCAAATTCGCGCTCAGTCTGATTATTTTCGGCAATATAATTGCGGGAAGAGTCGGGAAGGGAGCATGTCATCTTTGCGCTGAGTAGAAATACTCAAGAATGAGCAACTGGAAAATTCAAAGGTAATTCGTAAGAATTAGAGACCTCTACTCCTTGGAACATCCCATGACTCCAGAACAAGAACAA
>JAAUTJ010000374.1 GCA_012031475.1 Leptolyngbyaceae cyanobacterium SM1_3_5
GCACGGGCTGTATGTTTGCGGTGTCAAAGATGGCGAAGAAGTCAACGGCTTCACGGCAAGCTGGGTGATGCAGGCATCGTTTACGCCGCCGCTCGTGGTCAACTGCGTCAAGCGCGATTCGGGATCGCACACGATGATCACATCCAGTCAGGTGTTTGCACTGAGCGTATTGGCGGCTGACCAAAAGGCGATCGCCAAAATTTCTTCAAGCCCCAGCGTCGCGTCGGCAACAAGTTTGAAAAAGTGGAATTTTATCTCGGTGAAACCGGATGCCCGATTATTTCCGAGTCGCTGGGCTATGTTGAATGCCGCGTGGTCGGCTCGGTTGAGCAGGGCGATCACACGGTTTTTGTCGGTGAAGTGATCGCGGCGGGCGTTCACAAAGAAGGCGAACCACTGCTGCTGGAAAATACAGGCTGGCAGTACGGCGGCTAGGCAACAGCAAGCACGGCCTGAGTTTGAAGGACAGGAAGCGCGATCGCAAACTCGCTGCCCTGTCCTTCGATCGAGGTGCAGTCAATTGTGCCGCCGTGCTTTTGAACGATGATTTGGTGGGCGATCGAGATGCCGAGTCCGGTTCCTTTGCCAACAGGTTTAGTGGTAAAAAACGGATCGAATATCTGCTGGCGAACCGATTCTTTCATGCCAATGCCATTATCTGAAATGCGAATGGCAATTTGATGGCGATCGACAACTTGAGTCGAGATGATGATAGTGGGATCGAACCGATCGCCCGCTCGCAGCTTTTCCTCAATCGCATCGATCGCATTGCTGAAAAGATTGAGAAACACCTGGTTTAGCTCTCCGGCATAGCATTCGATCGGTGGAAGTTCGGAATAATGCTTCACAATCTCGATCGCGCCTCCCGATGAATTGAGGCGATTTCTCAAAATCACCAAGGTGCTTTCAATTCCCTCATACAGGTCAACGGTTTTCAGCGCAGCTTCATCGATACGCGAAAACTTACGCAGCGCGAGAACAATTTGCTTGATTCGCTCGGCTCCGGTTTGCATCGAACCGAGCAGTTTGGGAAAATCATCCAGCAGAAATTCTAGATCGATCGAATTTTGATGCGCCTGAATCGAATCGATCGGGTCAGGATAGTGCTGCTGATATAAATTCAGCAAAGCAACCACATCCTCCAAATAGGTTTTGGCATGATCAAGATTGCCCGAAATGAAGCCAGCGGGATTATTAATTTCATGGGCAACTCCAGCCACAATTTGACCCAACCCCAGCATTTTCTCACTGTGAATGATTCGTGACTGAGTACGCTGAAGTTTGTGCAGTGTCGCTTCAAGCTGATCGGCTTTTTCTTGCAGTTCGATCGTCCGCTGCTGAACTTGAACTTCGAGCGCTTCATTTTTGGCTTCAAGCGTGGCGGCATAGCTGCGAATTTCGCTCACCATCTGATTAAACACTTGGGCAAACAAGCCAAACTCGTCGCTGCGCGGCAGATCGATCGACACGTCAAAATCGCGATCGCGCACTCGCAATGCTGCCGTTTGAAGCTGAGCGATCGGGCGGTTGAGCCAGCGAGCAATCACCAGCGCCACCGCAACCGACAGCACAAAACTGGCGGCAATAATGCTAAAGCAAAGGCGCTTGAGATAGAGCAGTTCGTTCGCGGCTCCAGTTGCATCATAGTTGAGTTCTAAAGCGGCAATGACCTGATTGTTGGAATCGAAAATGGGAATTTCTGCCCAGATCCAAGTTCCCCATGCGTCCGTATAAAACTCGTCTCCGATCGAGGCTTTTCCTTTTAATCCGCCTGGAGCGGTGTAGCAATCCACGTCACAATAGCCGTAGATAATACCCAGCGGAAAGCCCTGCCAACTGCCCGATCGCTCATAGACACTGCTGCCAAGATATCGAATAATACGGTGGTCAGGCGCTTCTGAAATACCAACTTGCAAGTAGCTTAAAATTTCAACTGAATTTTCTTTTTCATTCATCAAAGGTTGCGGATAAGCGGCTTGAGCAGGCAGCATGGTGTCGCGACTTGCTTCACTAATTCTTCTTAAGATTTGCACAAGCTGCTGAAAGTCTTCGGTTGCCATTAAGCGCTTTGCTTCAGTTTCGCTCAGGCCATTGACTGCTTCACTGGGCAGTAAACCGAGTACTTTGGGCGTAATTGGAATGGAAGCTTGTTCTGTTGCTGCCTTTAAGCGATGAATGCGATCGATCGCGTCGTCATCAAACAAAAATGAAGCGGTACGCCCCACATCCAGCAACCGCCCGGTCATTTGGCTCATGATGAGCCGCTGCGTGGTTGCATAAAACCAGTAAACGCCTAGCGTCGTGACGCTCACCGACAATAGCGACAGCGCTAACGCTAACTTCACACCAAAAGAAAGCCGTAACGGAATTTTGACTTCCACGTTTGTCGCTCAACTGTTTCTGATTAGTGTTTTAGCGCTCCCGTCCTGACGCTTCCTAAACCTGCAAAGCCAATCGTAATACTGTTAAGCTCATTTTGACACGATGAGAGCTTCAGACATGCCGTTAATTAAAGTTCAAACCTCGATCGATGTACCGGATCAAACGGCGATCGCTGCCTTGTTCAAGAGCCTCTCTGATGGTATCACGAGGCACATCGGTAAACCGGAAATTTACGTAATGATCATATTTGAGCCAAACATGCGAATGACGTTTGGCGGCACGTTTGACCCAAGCGGTTATCTTGAGGTCAAAAGCGTTGGCACCATGAACCCGACACAAACCAAAGCGATGAGTCAAGATTTTTGTGAGACGATCGCCTCACAGCTAGGCATTCCGATCGATCGGATCTACATCGAATTTAGCGACGCCAAAGGCAGCATGTGGGGCTGGAACGGCTCGACCTTCTAGCAAAATATCAGCAAACTGGCTGGCTCCTTCTCAGCGATCTGCACGATTGAATCATTCTTTTGGTATGGCTGACTGAATCGGGCGGCACTGATAGAATACTGGTTTCCAGCGATCGCTCGATTTCTTCAGGGAGCCGCTCATGACCTACCAGCCCGCTAAACCGCGCCACATTGTTCTGACTTCACATCCCTCTCGGTTCGGTCGCAAACCGATCGCGATCAATTGGGGAGCCGCCGATCCGATCGATCGCGGTCCGATCATCGCCACCCTCACCAATTCCGAACAGCGCAACGTGATCGGGACGCACTCCGGTTCCTATGCCGTCTATCGCGCTCTGGCCGTTGCCAGCGGCGTCCTCGGAGCCGGACATCGCGCCGACCTGACGAATACCTCACCCGCTGAATCGATCGGTCCGCACCCAAGCTGGTCTGATCCGGATAAAATCGTCTCGCTCGATCCGTATGGCGCACTAGTCGGGGAAGCGTTCACCACGTTCTTTGAGCGCGGCTACGACATTCGCCCCACGATCGCCATCACCAAAGCCCACATCAACATGCCAGAACTGCAAGAGGCGATCGCCAAAGGCCGCCTGCACGAAGACGGCGTGATTATGAAGGCGGGCGGCGATTTGGTCGTTACGAAGGCAGCGATCGAACCCGTCTGGTTTCTGCCCGGAATCGCCAAGCGCTTGGGCGTAGACGAAGGCGAACTGCGCTACACCCTGTTTGAACAAACGGGCGGCATGTTCCCCGAACTGGTGACGCGCCCGGATTTGCAGGTGTTTCTCCCGCCGATCGGTGGCATCACGGTCTACATGGTCGGTGACTTGTCCGCGATCACCGATCCCAGCAAGCCGCTCGCCGTGCGCGTCCACGACGAATGCAACGGCTCGGACGTGTTCGGCTCAGATATTTGCACCTGTCGTCCCTATCTGGTTCATGGCATCGAAGCCTGTGTGCAAACGGCGCAAGCAGGCGGCGCAGGCATCATCATCTACTTCCGCAAAGAAGGCCGCGCTTTGGGCGAAGTGACAAAATTCCTGGTTTACAACGCTCGCAAACGGCAAGCAGGCGGCGATCGCGCCGATGCCTACTTCGCCCGCACCGAATGCGTGGCAGGCGTTCAGGATATGCGCTTCCAAGAACTGATGCCCGACGTGATGCACTGGCTGGGGATCACGCGGATCGATCGCTTTGTTTCGATGAGCGACATGAAGCACGGGGCGATCGTCAAGTCGGGCATCGAAATTGTCGAGCGTGTCCCGATCCCGGACGAACTAATTCCCGCTGATGCCCGTGTCGAAATCGAAGCGAAAAAGCCGCAGGCTACTACACCGAGGACGAGGTTCCCGATGCGGTGATGTTGGCGCAGACGCAGGGACGGGGGGTTGATGGAATGAGTGAGGGGTTGGGGCGAAGAGACGCGAGATCTCGCGTCTTTACGGGGTGAGGGGTTGGCTGCTTACTCCATCTCTGGCTCCTGACCGCGAAAAAAACGCAGCCTTCGCGGGGAAGACTGCGATCGATGAAGCATGACTTGCTGTTCAGCATACCACGAAAATTAGGACAAATGTACTAACTCTTGAAAAAGAGTTTTCGGTTCAGCGGCGACCAAACGGAAACTTTTTCGGTTCGGCAGGTGCGCCTTTCGGCTTCATGTTGGCGATCGCATCTGCCGCCGCCTGATCGAGCAACTGCTGAAGCTCGTTGGGTGCAGGGTCGGCACTCACAGTACGCGGCTTATTCGTCCAGCCGCACTTGATGCACACCTGCCGCCCCGAACTTTTCAGCGGCGCATTTAGCTTGTGATCACAGCGCGGACAGCGATCGACTTCAACTGGGGCAACAGGCGCAGGCCGCTCCGAAATGCCAGAAGCGATCGGTTCTGTGGCAGGCGGTGCTTCTATAGGCAATTGGGTAGACGCTTGGAGCAAGCGATCGACTTCTGCTGCCAGTTCCGCAACTTGGGCAGGCAAGGCTTCGAGAGCAGTGATGCGATCGGCAAGCTGCCTCAAATCCGCAGACGGCTCAGATTCCAGCGCCAAAAATTCCAGTCCGCGCCGCAAAGCGTTCACCAAAATTTCTGACTGCGGCTGTTCCAGTTCGCGGCTGAGGCGGCGATCGAAGTGACGACATCGATCGGCAAATGTACCGTTACAGCTTTGGTCGCAGGTTTCGAGTCAGTCATGGCAGCTTGGAACAAGTCACTGTTCTGACGCTAGCACGGAGGGAAGGCAGGAGGCTTTCTGCCCCCCAACCCGTAAAGACGCGAGATCTCGCATCTCGACCCCGCCTAGGGCGTGTCATCAATTAAGCCAGATGATAGAAGCCGCCATGTAAATCGCACTGAGAAACGTCTCTGCTAGCTTGTCATAACGTGTCGCAATCGCTCGATACTGCTTGAGCTTCGCAAAAAATTCTCAATCAGATGCCGCGCTTTGTACAACTCCTTGTCATATTCACGCGGTGTCTTACGATTGCGCTTGGGCGGAATCACAGCAGTCTTGCCTTGCTCCTTCAGGGTTGCAGCACTCGCTCATCCGCGTCGTAGGCTTTATCCGCGAGGACAGTATCGGCGACCAAATCGGGCAACAGCACATCTGCCCCGTCCAGGTCACACGCTTGTCCGGGTGTGAGATGAAAAGCCCAATGGATTGCCCAGCGCATCCACTGTGGCATGAATCTTGGTGCTCAACCCGCCTTTGCTGCGACCGATGG
>JAAUTJ010000375.1 GCA_012031475.1 Leptolyngbyaceae cyanobacterium SM1_3_5
GATAGAGGCGGGAAGTTGGAAGCATTGTTTGACTGATGTTGTGTGGTTACTTCTCAGCCTAAACTAGCCTCCACTTCCCGCCCAGCTTTCGTCTCAGCCTTCAGTACTTTTGTCAGTCAAGCAGGGGTTGAGGGTTAAAGACATCGCCGAGCTTCTCCGGTTGCCTAACGGGTGCTGCCTGCACGATCGCTTCAAGATCAGCAACGATGCGAGTCCATTCGAGTAGATCGTGAAAGCGCTGATTTTGATAGGTCTTGAGGCAGCGGTAGCAAGCAGTTTCACATCCAGGATGATCAAGATGCTCTAGAGCTTGCTGCGCGACCTGATCGAACTCACTGGCGATCCGGTGCAGATAGCCGCTGCCTCCCAAACTTGGATCGATAAAGGTGAGCGACGCCAAGCTGTAGCGCGTATTGCCCTCGCAAGCCTGCCAGGGACCTTCAAATTCAAACTCAATTTCAGACCCATCGAGCATATAGCAATGCTGCATTCCTGCTTTGAGCGAGTAGCCTAAAGACAAACCCCACTTTTGCAGGCGATCGTCTTTGATGTCGCTTGGCACGGGAACGATTAACCGCAGCACTTCGGCTTTTCCCGTTGTGGCGATCGCGATCGGACGAGGGGCGTGTTGCGCTGAGGACAATTTTCTGCGTGCCCATAAGCATCGGACTGAGATGGAGTAGTTGCCTTGCGGCCTCGATTCGTTCCCTTGTCCGGCTCAGGCAGCGTTAACATCCGTCCGCAGAAGCTACAAAGGTTGTATCCTTTAGCGCTGCTGTGGAGCAAAGGAATTCCCGTTTGCTGCTCCTTGGCCGTTGGCGGCTGTCCCTCATTGAGCCAGTAAACTTCCTCTCGACTTAGGCGCAGTGTCCAGCCTGTCGAAGTCGTCCAGCGACCCACAATATCGCCGTTCCACTGCGGATGAGTTGTAATCAAATCGCGAGCTGCATACCGCTCTTCTTCGTCTAGAATTGGGCCTTCATCTCGTCGAGCAATGAAGCCCGCATACTCTGCGGCTGGAATGGCTTGACCGGGAGCATCATCACCGCAGCGGCGGCAGGCGGGTTCATCTGCATCAAATCGCAGACGACAAGTTCGGCAAACTCGATACTGCCTGCCTGGATCGCCCGCTCTAGGGTTCCAGGGAGAGGCGGTATCCAGGCCAATGACGCGCCAGCGCTTGGTGCGAGCGTAAACTTGAGCATTGGGACGAAACTGATTGATGCCGAACCGCCGTGCTACCGTCACAGGGTCGTCTTCATGTTCATCTCTGGATAGCCGCAGGGAGGCGGGCTGAGTTGGAAATTCATAGCCGGGAAGAATTCCAAATTCTGCAAAGCGACGCAGGGGATAGCCAGACGATCGATCGTCTGCTTCACTGGCATTCGCGGTCTTTGGTACACCGAGAATTCGATTGATCAAGTCGCTGGCTTGAATCGCGGCGCGATCGTTCTCCAGTTCCTCATAAAATGTTTTAACAGCAGTCCGAAGCTGCTGCACCTGATAGGCAGTGCGATCGATCAGGTCTTGAATTTGCTGCGGCAGCTTCTCAAGGAAGATTTGTAAATCCGATCGCGTTAATCCTGCTTCAGCCAGAACAGTAGATTCCCAAGCATGGCAAGCCAGATCGATCGCATGGCTGAACTGTTCGCGAATGCCTGCGATCAAAGCGTCTACAGCTTCCTGATTGACATCGCCTTGCTTCGAGACGTAATCAAGCATTCGGCCTGCGAGTCCAGGTTGAGCCGCGCCAAAGGCGATCGCATTCAGGTGACGGGCGATTACGTCGCGATTTCCCAGTGCTAAAGCGGGAGCAGGCACTTCCCCAGAAATCATCTCGATCGGTTTGTCGTAGAAGTACTGGTCGTGAGGAGTGCTGCGAGCGTAGGTAATGACCAGACCTACACGGGTGCGGCGTCCTGCCCGTCCACCGCGTTGAGCGTAATTATCGGGTCGAGGCGGGACATTTCGGAGAATGACAGCATCGAGTCCACCCACGTCAATGCCCATTTCCAAAGTTGGCGAGCAGGCGAGCGTGTTGGTTTTAGACACAGCGGCGATCGCTTTGAAGTCTTCCTCCAGTTTGACTCGCTGCTGATTGGGAATTTGGGCAGTATGTTCGCCTGCTTCGAGGGGAACCGCCTTTTCAGACTGAATTCGCTTCACCATCCGATTGTTGAATGCGGCCTCGGCTGACCACAGCCCTAAGCGTCCCTGACAGTGAGCGCAGGGGAAGTTTGAGAAGTTGCCTGAAAACGATGTGCTACAGGTTTGGCAGCGCAAGCGCTCGGATTCAGGAATGAGCTGTAGCTGGATCGCTTCGGCATTCACCTGGAGCAGTTTTGCCTTTTGCTTAGTTCCAAATAGATCGGCGGCAATTAAAAACTTGCCAGGTTCCAGCAGCAGTTCAAGCAGGCTAATGAGATGATCTGCGGTCACTTCTGGAGCGCCTCCAAACCGCTTCACCAGATGCTCTAGCAGGTTTTGCAAGCTGGGGCTGCGGCCACCTGCTTTCGGCCTGCGCCAAGCATTTCTCAAGTTGATGCCGGGGGGAATTTCAGCCGCATCCAGAAAGGGAACAGGTTTGCCGTCTTTGAGCGGGTAGCCGCTGGGCTGCTTCATTTGCCGTTCCCAGTTGGCCGATCGCAGCGGTGTCGGGTAGCTAGGATGGCTGGGGTGATAGCGCAAAAGGTCGCGTGAAAGGCAACCTCTAACCCGCATCTCGTCCAGCAGGCAGCGGCAGATGTAGTCCAATTGCTCCAAAGACACTCCTAGCTGCTGAGCGATCGGAGTGCCGCAAGCTCGAATGAATTCGTCAAGCCGATGATAGCTGACGCGCACCAGTCCCAAATTAATGAGCGTGGCGCGGTAGCCAGCATTGACGGCGATCTCGTCAAGTAGAGGTGCTTCTTCCCAGGCTTCGATGCGCTGCTGAGCTTCGTCGGGTATCCAGGCGGTGTTGGCGGGGGCATAAGGGTTGTCGTGTTCTTGAACGCCCGCATCCTTAAGGAGGGTAATCGCTCGCTGGAGGGAAAGTGCGCCTTCTTGTTCCAGTAACTTCACCAAACGGCGACGCAATCGATCGTATCGGCTGGCAAAAATAATAAATCTGGCTTGGTGTGCAGCATCTTGACGGCTATCGCTAAAAATTAGCAGTCGCTCTTTGCCATCATGATCGGGTTGATCTTCATGCGCTTCTGCCAAAGCTTCGACTAAGCCTTCGCCCAAAACTTTGACAGCGGCAGATGTACCAAGGGCAACTGGAGTAATCACATTACGGCTTCCGGCAGTGCCCCCGCAGCAAAGGCAGCGAGTTCGAGCAGGAGAGAGCGTGACCTTCTGGGGATAATCAGCCTCGTCACTGCTAAACGAGAGCGTGTGAGGGTCGAACGACCCTTTGACGATCGGGCGTTTGCGAATTTGCTCGGTTCGTTTGCGGTTCTTGCTGTTTGCCAGCTTTTCTCCTTCAGCCACGTCATCTTCATTGAGATCGATCGCAGCTTGGTGACGCTGGGGTTCATACAGCATCCACTCGTATTCATCGGTTGCTGAAGCGTTGGGCATGAGAATGCCTTGAGCCGGATCACGCGCATCTTCTCCCGTGAATCGCAGATAATCTGCACCACAATTGCGGCAAAGATACAGAGGAGCGGTGCGCTGCCCGCAGGTGCAATAGTCCTCGCCCATCGGATACAGCTTGCCGCATTCAGGGCGAAGGCAGCGATGGAACCGCCATCCTCCTCGAATCAAACGGTGCGATCGCAACCGCAAAGCACCAGGAGCAGCGTCGGGTAAAGCTGCACCCACTGCCAAGCGCTTCGACTTCCTGTACGATTGCATTTCGATCGCACTGCTGACGCTCAGGCAATTCCTGCACTTGGTCTACAATCTGGCTCAAGGACATGGGAGCGCGAATCAGCCAGGAATTGAGATCCCACAGCAGTTTAGTTCGCTGCGCTGCCTGCTCTAAGGGTGTGTTGGCGGGCTGGCCTCCTAATTGGCAAAGGGCTTGTCTAACTGCTTCGAGGTCGGTTACGTCCACTTCTTCAGGGGAAGCGGGGACTGGAGGATAAGCGGCTTTTGAGGGGACCTGAATCGCTTCTAGGGCTTCCCCAATCACCTTAATCGTGTCCGGTTCGACGCCTGCAAGCTTGCCGAAGAAATCTTGAACCGCTTCATCTCGCAGCCGCAACTGTTCTGCTTGGGGAAGCGTAGAGGACGAAACACTTTTGATCGTGGCAGAAGTGCCAATCGGAATCAGGCTGGGATACCGAATTGGTTGCTCATCGTCTGGAACCGTCGATCGCCAATCTTGCCGAGCCTGCGCCAGATGTGACTGAAGGCGGCGAATGAGGAGCGCGATGTTGCTACCCAACGTGCCGCGATAGGTATGGACTTCATCGAGGACTAGAAATTTGCAGCGGTGATTGGCAAAAATATCGTCCCGGTCTGCCGGACGCACCAGCAGATATTCCAGCATCATGTAGTTGGTGAGCAGAATGCTGGGTGGATTTTGCCGCAGTTCTCGTCGCTGCGCTTGGGTCGTGCCGCGATCGTACTGGGCAACGGTGACGCTTCCTTTCCATCCGGACTCCTGTAGATAGGATTGGATGCGAATAAGCTGGTCGTTCGCAAGAGCGTTCATTGGATAGATTAGAATCGCCGTTAAGCCGCTTTTCTTGTAGCGAACTGCATCGGCGATCGCATTTTGGATGACGGGAACCAGAAAAGATTCGGTTTTGCCGCTGCCTGTGCCCGTCGTGACAACCAGCGGAGAAGCTTGTGGGCTGAGCAGGTGAGCGATCGCTTCAGACTGATGCAGGTAGGCAGAATCGCTGCGCGATCGCTGTTGCAGAGCATGGGCTAATTTGGCATCGATCGGTAGGTCGTGCCAGCGCTGACCTGCCTTGAAGGGGCGATGGGCTTGAAAGAACGGTTCTTGAGCAAGAAATAGGGGTTGAGTGAGTGCGGTTTCCAGCGCTGCTTTAAGAGCGGGATCTTTGGCGCGAAATTCACTTTGCAGGTAGTCGCTGTATTCTTGTGTGACGCGCTCTAGCACTCGAATTGGGTGCAGGGCAACTGCGCTTTCCACTGCTGCGGGAACTTCAACTTCGACAATGCTGGCAGTTGACGCGGACTCAGGTTCAGCTTGCGCTCTGCCGTGTCTTCGATCGAGATATTGAGACAGTTGAGCAGCGAAAGTGTCGGTGAGAGTTGCGATCTCGAAAACGCCGTCTTCATCGTCCGCAGGCGCAAATCGATAAAATCCCACTCTTCTGAAATGGCGCTAAATAAAGCGTCAATCTGCTCTGGAGTGAGCGAATCAACTTCGCTACAGTCGAGGATCACGAGTTTCTGGGCAAGTACCCCGCTTGCCGCCGCGATCGCCGCTTCGCCCTGTTTGATCAAATCTCTTAGATAGAATCTAGGGCGTGTCATCAATTAAGCCAGATGATAGAAGCCGCCATGTAAATCGCACTGAGAAACGTCTCTGCTAGCTTGTCATAACGTGTCGCAATCGCTCGATACTGCTTGAGCTTCGCAAAAAAATT
>JAAUTJ010000376.1 GCA_012031475.1 Leptolyngbyaceae cyanobacterium SM1_3_5
CACACTCAGCAAATGCCCGGACGCGATTTCTTCATGCCGATCGCCTGCGTAAACACATCGACCGCACCTGCGGCAAACAATCGATCGAACACATAGCCGATCGCCTGCGGACTGCAATCATCAATTTGCGTTTCCAACACCGCGATCGATTCGATCGAATTGGCGGGATTTGGCGCGATCGAGTGCGGATGCGGATGCGGATGCTGTTCAGCTTTTGTTGAATGCGCCTCCGTCTCACCAATCCACAGCCGCAGCAGATTCGGCAAAGCCAGATCGCGCCCGCCTGCGCCCAAGCCGACTTTACGCAAAATCATCGGCGGCGGTGCGCCAAAACTTGTGGCGAGCGTCGTCGCGATCGCGGCTCCGGTCGGCGTGACCAGTTCGCGATCGATGCCGTTGCTGTAGATCGGAATTTGCCGCAGTTCAAACAGCTTCAGAACGGCAGGCGCGGGAACCGGAAGACGACCATGCGCCGCCCGAATTGTGCCGCCGCCGACGGGCAGCGCGGAACAGTAAACTTGCTCGATCCCCAGCCAATCCAAGCCGATGCAGGTTCCGACGATATCCACGATCGCATCCGTCGCGCCGACTTCATGAAAATGCACCTGGGCGGGCGAAATGCCGTGTACGGCTCCTTCCGCTTCGGCCAAGCGGCGGAACACGGCCAAGCTCCAGTCTGTGGCGCGATCGCTCAAATTCGCTTGGGTAATTAACTGCTCAATTTCCGGCAGATGGCGGGTGCGATCGGGGCTGTGCTGATGCGCGTCATGGTCAAAAGTCGAATGGACATCAACTCCGGGTTCAGCCGACTTGAAGGCGGGCGGATGCAGCAGATGCACATGCACTTTCGTTCCCTGCTGACCGTTGCGCCTCACCCGTTCTGATTCCAGATGATATTCTGCTGACAGGCCGAGGCGATCAAGCTGCTCGCTCAGATAGGCGATTGGTGTTCCAGCATCCACCAGTGCGCCCAAACACATATCACCCGCGATTCCAGTCGGGCAATCGAAATAAGCGAGCTTTGGCATAAGCGATCGTGTAGAAATCGAGACAACACTAGCTTAACGAATCGCCTGAAACTGCATATTTTTAGCAACTTGCATTCGGAGAATTTCCACAGTCACACTGAGCGATCGCCGCTCCTGCTGAGCCAATCGATCGAACTGCTCTTTTAGCTGCTGCGGAATATAAACATTCAGACGGGCTTTGTCGGTCGTCACGGAGCAAACTTTATTCTTCCAGATTACTCAGGTCTTCCAAGTTGAACCGCTTAATCAACCTTTGCGCCTCAGCATTGTGGTTGATGTAGAACTCGATCGCCTCATTCACCAAACCGCTTAACGAAGTGTCTTTGAGACCCGCAAGTGCCTTGAGGCGGCGATCCAAATCCTCCTCAACAAACACTCGAATCTCTGGTTTCCGTTTTTTTGCGGCCACTCTCGACACCTGCATCTATCAAGGTCATTGTCACTGATCACAATTGCAGAATGTTTTAACTGCCGCATTGTGCAATTTGCCACATTACGGTATACTGAATTTCAAGTAGCCCGATCGAACAACAGCACAAGGCTACTGAAGGAGTTTTGCAGATGGTCACACTCTCAGACGATGAAGTAGTTTTGATTCGCTCGATCCTGACCGCACTGCGATCGATCAAGATTCGAGACATCGACAAAGCCCTTGTCATTTTGGCAAAAGCTGAAAAAGGAGGTCGCTAAAATGCTGGTTCTCAACGATTCACAAGCCCTAATTGTTGTCGAAAATCCGGCAATTCATCTAAAGCGATTCCGTGCCGTTCAAAATATTTGCGGAGATTGATTTGGATGAATAAATCTCTGAGTTCTTCTGCAATTTCTTGAGACGGATTTCCAGTTAGAGCAGTGGCAATCAGGCGTTCTGCGGCTTGAAATTCTCCACAGTCGATCGCCAGTGAAGCGGCACTGCGATCTAAGACCGATCGCGTCGGTTCTGCGTCGAGGTTGTCAGCAATAAGTGCAGCGACTTCACCTCATGAGAATCGCTGATTCAAAAACGATTCGCTTGACACAACAACAGCAGTATGCAGAATTGATCTTACTCCTGAATTTCAGCAAAATCTGCGAGCTTTAGCAAAAAGATACCGCAATATTCGATCTGACCTGCAAACAATTCTTGATGAACTTCAAGTAGGAAATCTTGTCGGCGATCGCATTTCAGGAGTAGGTGAAAGCTGCGAAGTCTATAAAGTAAGAGTTCGTAATCGCGATATTCAAAAAGGCAAAATCGGAGGCTACCGTTTAATTTACGTTCCACCACAATTTCAAGAGAACCGTCCGCTTGACCAATTTGTTGTGCGGATGGCAATGTCACATGCCTAGAAAGACTCTTCGCAGCCCTGATAAAAGCATCGGTAAAGGCATTCGATCGCTCTGAATTGCTGCGTTGAAGCTAGGGCGAGATTTGAGTTGATTGAGATAGGAATTGAGTGCAGGGCGTGTCTGGTCTGCCCATAAATCATTAAATTTATCCAGTCGATTCAATACCGCTGTCCAGACTGTATCTGCTAAAGAATAGTGATTTCCACACAGCCAAGTTGTTTGGCTTAACTGGGCTTCAAGCTGATCTAGCATCGGTGCTATTTTTGCATTCAGATTCGCAATTTCATCAGCATTGTGAATGGCTCGATTCCATTGCTGCACGTCTTCTAGCTTGGCAGCATACTGTTGTCTCAGTTCTGGATTTGCCTGCATCAATTGAGGAAGCAACTTTTCTTTCATTTGAACCGATCGCCGCAACACAGCCCCTTCAATGCTTCGGTAGTTCCCATACATCACTTCCCGCATTGGAAACCGATTTTGCACATCAATCCATCGATCCATTCTCTCTTGCAATGCGGGATCAGTCGGAATGAGCAAAGGATGGGGAAATTGCTCATTGAGATATCGAATGATTGTCACTGAATCGGTAATGACTCGACCTTCATGAAGTAGTGTGGGCACTACACCTTTAGGGTTGAGTTGCATATAGCTGGGCTGTAAGTTCTCGAATGTCAGAAGATTAACTAAATGACTTTTCCATTGCAATTCCTTCTCCGCGAGAACCAGCTTCACTTTTTGAGAACAGAGCGACTCTGAAGCGTGATACAGTTCGATCGCCATCATTGATTCTCCTTATTAAGCGCGTGACATGATCACAATCCCTGCGGTGATCAAGCTAGATGCCAACAACTGGTTTAAGGTGAAATGTTCTTGAAAGAACAACGCAGCTAGAATGGCAGTCGCAGCAATCCGAATGCCCGAAACGACTGGCACTGCTGCGGATACAGATAGTTGCTGCAAGGCTTGAGTGAAGAAAACTAAGTCAAAAAGATAGCAGGCGATCGCAACAATAAACCAGGGCGATGTGAGCAAAAGCAGCAAGCCAGCGTTAGGAAGTGCCAAATTCGCTTGCTTGAGCAGCAAATTACCCGCACAAGATCCAATTGCAGACAGCCCCAGAAGTATCCAGGCAGACCAAATCGGTTGAGACATACAAGTTCTTGACCTGAGCTTATCACAACAGTTGTTATGCAATATAAGATAACAACTGTTGTGATAGCCTGTCAATAGATTAAAGAATTGCTTTCAAACCCCTATGAAAACAACCAACTACAGCGATCGCGCCTTGAAGTGACTGAAGCGGCATGGCGGGTGATTATTCGTGAAGGGCTTGACCGCACGAGTATGCGGGCGATCGCTCAGGAACTTGGCTCGACCACTGGGGTTGTCACCCATTACTTTCGAGACAAAGATGAACTCATGCTATTTGCGCTGGAACGGGTATTTGAAAACCTGTTTCAAGACATCGAAGCGGCTGTCAAAGAACGGCATGGACTGGAGAGACTTGAGCAGATGATTTTTGCCGCGCTGCCCTTTGAGCCAAGTGGCATTCGAGGGTGGCAAGTTTGGATCGCATTTTTGGGATATGCGATCGGACGCGAAACCCTAATTGAGGAACATCGAAAACGCTATGACTCACTGCGGCAACTGATTTGCCAAGAATTGATTGACTTACAAACAGCAAAGCTGATTCGGAAAGAGATTGACCCCCTGCTTGAAGCAAACGCACTCATCGCATTAGTAGACGGTATTGGAACCGGATTGGTCATTAACGCTGAATCTTTTCATCCCAACCAACAGCGCTACCTTGTGCAACGACACATCAAAACGCTACTTGCAGTGTTGCCAGCGATCGCTGAACCTTAATCCTGTTCCCTCCCTCTAGGCAAAGTAAAATCGGGACAAGTTCCTTAAAAGCGAGTGACTTGCTAGCCGAAATCAGCCTCCGTTTTCCGCCTAGCTTTCGGTTGAGTAAGTTCTGAGAGCAATTTTGTTCAAGATTGGTTAGATCGATCGCGCCTAAACTGAAGTTCGATCGAGTTGGAAATGAAAATGCAGGAATTTTGGCGGGGCTATCGGCGCGTGTTGGGTGTGGTCGCGGGTTTTTTGCCGATCGCCATGAGCTTTGGTGCGTTGTCCGTTCAGGCGGGCTTATCGCTGTGGGCAACGGTTGGCATGTCATTGGGTTTGTATGCGGGTGCTTCACAGTTTGCAGCGATCGAAGCGGTCAAGCAAAACTTACCTTGGCTCAGCATTGTGCTAACCGTTCTGATTATTAATTTGCGACATATTCCGATGAGTTTTGCCGCTGTTCATCGCAACTATCAGCAATTTTCAGTTGGGCAAAGATGGCTGTTGGCGCATGGCTTAATCGACGAAACCTTTGCATTAGAAATGACGGATGAAGCGCGATCGTTTTGGTTCTATATCGGAATGCACGTTGGCTGCTGGTCGTCTTGGACGATCGGCACTTGGGTGGGCGCTCAAATCGGTTTATTTCTACCGGAACAATGGTTTCAGTTTGCTTTACCCGGATTGTTTTTGTACTTGCTGGTTAGCAATTTGCGGCAGCGCTGGCGACGAGAAATGAGTATCATTCTGTTCGCTGGAATTGCTTTAACGCTGCTGTTGCGATCGCTCGACTCAGCCGGAATTCTACTCGCAATTTTGGGCACAACGGTGATCGCCTGCTGTTTTCCTCGCCTTGCAACCGGAGAGAAATCATGACGATTTGGTGGATCATTGCTCTGTCTGGAATCGGCACTTATTTGATGCGAAGTGCAGGCGTTTGGGTGAATCCTAACCTCGTACAGGGTCGCTGGCTGGAAGAGTTGCCGTTGCAGTCATTTTGGTAATTACGGTTAGCAGCTTGGACGGTTTGACAACGAATTCGATGAGTTTAGCTGCGGCGATCGCTGCAAGTTTGGCTGTCATTTTCACCAGTTGGCGCAAACTGCCGCTGATTGTTTGTATCGCGATCGGCTGTGTGGTTTACGGACTGTTGGCGAGATGAACGCATCACTGATGTAAACTGACTTGCCTGGGCGACGTGAACGGCGGGTGTTGGCTTATCGATCGCGTTTTTCTTACCGCTCGCACAGGGTCAAATTGCCTTGACTGGTGGGGCGATCGTCCGACACCAGCCGCGAACCGGAGCTTGAATTTCGATCCAGTTGCGGCCTTC
>JAAUTJ010000012.1 GCA_012031475.1 Leptolyngbyaceae cyanobacterium SM1_3_5
GATCCAAATCAATGCCTTGTTCACGAGCGCGACAAGCTCAACCGCGATCGCGCCGATTTGACCCAACAACTCGCAAAATCAACCACTGAACTCGATCACCGCCAACTGGCGATCGATGCGCTCAAAGCCGAAATTAGCCGCTTGCAGGCCGAGCATCGCCGCGTAGAGCAAAACCTTGTCACCGCTTTGAAGCAGTCACAAGCCGCCCTCGATCGAGCACAGGAACGGCTGAACCAGAAAGACTATGACCTGTCGGTGCATCTCGAAGCGATCGAGATTCAGATTCTCGATGTTTGGAACCCGCTGATCAATGGCTTGGTTGCCATTTGCGATCGCTACGATTCCTCACGGCCTGTCCCCGATCTGGAATATGCCGGGAAGCCTGTCACCCTCGACGAGCAAGAGAAAAAGCAGTGGAAACACTACCGCGACTCGTTGCTCGCGTATGACGCCAAACTGCGCCATCGAGTGCAGCGACTCAGTGAGGAATGTGATTCGCACGATCAAGCCTATGGGTTCTTCCTGCGACTGTTGGAAGAAATGACCATTAGCTACTGCAAGCTGTGGGCGGGACTCAAAGACCTTGAACTCACGACCGTTCACGAAGGCGAGAAACGCGCAATTTACAGCGAATTTGAATCGTTTCGCGAGGGCTATGTCAGTGAGGCAAGTGACTGGCTGGAGAAGGCCGATAAAGTTGAAGCCGGATTCAACTGGATTGAGAAAAGCTTCCAGAACGAACTGGCAAGCCTGCAACATCGTATCGTCGATGCCGAACACCTGATCGAGCAACTACAAGCCCCGCGTCAGTTTCGAGGTCAAACCAGTATTGACCAAGCGGGCAACCGCATCATCGAACACTTCCGGGCGAACGGGGTAATTTTGGACGCGATCGAGAGCGTCAAATTTCCCGGCGGCTTCCAGTTGCGCTTCAAAGTCGATCGCAACCCCGACAGCACCAAGCTGGCGGAATCCGAGTTCGACAAGCACTGCGAGCATCTGGGGCTGTGGGGCTTATCGGGTCGGCCACTAGATTTCAAGCTCGATACTCGCAATTTCCTATTGAGTGTCGATTTATTCACCGTTCCCGATGGCACTCCAGCGCGGCCTGCGGCTGTAATCAGTACCGCACGATCGGCGATCGCAATTTCCGCCCAAACTCAGCCGCTCGCCCCGGATCAGACGGCGGAGCGGTTTCAGGTGTTGGGCTGCTACAGTGCCGCTGAATTTGAGGAAGTCGTGCGCCTCAAATTTGTCCCGCGTGTGCGTGTGGTAGCTGGATCAACAGGTGGCAAATCCCCGCTGCTCGAACTGATTGCCTGTGCGATCGCCCGCATTCAGGGGGGACAAATCTGGTTAATCAACCCGATTCCCGGCAGTCCTAAGGACTGGTTCCATGTGCCTGGTGTGGTGCCCCCTGGCACTGATGGCATTCAGGTCGCGATCGCCTGGTTGAAGTCTGCTCACGCTGAATTCAAAACCCGCCGCAATGATTTACCGGGCACGGCAACAAAGCCTTTCATCACCGTCATGGTGGATGAAATCAACGCGATCGCCCGTGATTATGCCGACTTAGGCACGGTGATTAAAGACTTCTACCAGTGTCAGATCACACCCGCATGGGTTTTTTATCAGCGGGACAAGGCGGCAATGTGTCGGGTATCAGTGGTCGATCGCAAGCCAATCAAAAAACTGGAAACGCTAGCAAACTGATGGAGGAAGATTTTCAAAATGCCACGCAAATCTTCACGGCTGCGGCAGCGAAAGTGTGGATTGAAAAACACTTGAAAGGTACTCAAATGACCACATTTCTCGATCGCCTCTCAGCCTTAAATCAGCTATGTGATGAACTCAATCAAGCGGAAGAAAAATCAGCTTACCCTAATGATCCGACCAGCAAGAAAGTGTCTCCGGATGCCTATCGAATTGCCCTCGTTGTTTCACCGAGAGAACCTGATCCCTTCTTTCTTCAGCTTCCGCCCTATAGCCGCTATGTCGGGCAGTTGCAGGGCGTGACTTTTCCCGATGGCGCGATCGTTACTGCCCCCAAAGATAATCAAATTGCCTTGGGGCTAATGGAATCTGAAGACACAAAACCTAAATCTGCTTGTGGTTTTTGTGGTCATCCTCACTTTCGGCGTAAGGGCACTTACAAAGGTGGCAAAACCAAGTACGTGTGCAGTCAGTGCGGGCGCGTGCCGTCTCCGGGAGACTAGCGGTAAGGGACACCGAGACACCTGCTGCCAAATGCCAGGACATCCGGGACAGACTCGTGATCGACCCAGGCCATAACGTGCAGCAAAACTGCCTGATACAGGCGCTAAAACACTGCTCTGTCCCGTCCTGCACGTCCCGCGATCGAGCGTCCTGCCCAACCCTTAGTTTGCTGACTAACCGTTCTATCGATTGCAATTAATCCATCTCCAGGAGTGAAAGTTATGCGTCTAGAGTTTGGCGTCCGAGTGTACGAAACTGCTAATAAAGTGTCAGAACCCGTTGAGGTTTTCTCTGCCCAGTTTGCGCGAGTCCCTGTGATTGGAGATGTCTTAAAAGCATCTGCAAAGTGTCCTGATGCGATCGACTGTCGCGTTTTTGAAGTCGAATTCTACTGCTATCACGCTCGTCTTTCAATTGAGTACGAGCAAGAAATTGTGGGTTGGATCGATGCAGTGCGAATGACGTAATTTAAAGTTTGCAATTGTCACTCTTCTTTGAGTTAAGAACGATCTATCAAGTTAGCAAAACAAGATCGCAAACTGCAATGTTCTCTCGAGTTTTAGGTTCATCTCAAACTGATTTTTTAGCTTCAACTTTGGAGGTTTTACCCATGTCACTGGTTCTGGTCGCTTTCAAACAAATGCAGACTTTGGGATTGTATGAATCCTATACCTTCAATGATGCCCACATCGCGATCGCGCAATACAAAAATAATCGGGTCATGGCCTTCGATCGCGTTCCAAACCTAGGAGAAATTGTGAGGTTCCCCGCACCGCAAGGGCGTGGCTATGTGTTTTTCAAAGTCTATGAAGTGCAGCATTTGCCCAATGACATTGAGAGTTTGCCTACCCCGAATCCGGTTCCCCAAAGCGCCATTTTTCTCCACCCCCTGGTGGTTCAGTAAGCTAATCGTCATTTAACTTTCCAAAGCGATCGAGGCTGGCTACGGACTCTAGCGGCTGTATCTTGCAACTTAAAGACCGATTAGCTTAACAGCAGTCCCAGTTGCTAGCAACGGCAGAATTCACAGCCTCCTCTGAGCCGTGAATTCTGCCGATCGCCCCGCCTGACTCAGTGCGGTTGCCTCTCGGTTTCGCGCCAGCAAGTCAAGCCGCAGGGTCGATCATCAAGCAATCCCCAACCATAAAATCAATGGCACTGCCCAATCAAGCTGGCCTTATCACTTGCTGTGGTGCGATCGCCAATTTTTCAAACCTTCAGACATCAAGCGGCTATTTGAGAACTCGCGTGGCGTTGAGAATTGCCAGCAGCGCCACGCCCACATCTGCAAACACGGCTTCCCACAGCGTTGCCACGCCGACGATTCCCAAGAGGATAAACCCAGCTTTAATCCCCATTGCCACCACAATATTTTGCACCACGATCTGGCGCGTCTTGCGGGCAATTTGAATCGCCTCTGCCACCTTTAAGGGCGCATCGGTCATGATCACCACATCGGCGGTTTCGATCGCCGCATCTGATCCCAGTCCGCCCATTGCCATACCGACATCCGCTCTGGCAATCACGGGCGCGTCGTTAATGCCGTCGCCGACAAAGGCAATCTTGCCACTGCCTGCGCGACTGAGCAGCGTTTCGATCGCTTTCACCTTGTCTTCCGGCAGCAGTTCTGCCCTGTAAGAACTCAAACCCAAACGCTCAGCGACGCTTTGAGCAACGGCCTGATTGTCGCCCGTGAGCATGATGGTTTGATTCACCCCGATCGCCTTGAGGCTGCGAATCGCTGCGACCGCATCCTCCTTAATTTCATCTGCAATCAGAATGTATCCAGCGTAGCGGCCATCAACGGCGAGGTGAACCACTGTCCCTGCAACATTACAGGTATCGTGAGCAATCTTTTCGCGGTGCAGCAGTCGATTGTTTCCGGCAAGCACCACGCGATTTTTCACGGTCGCTCGAATGCCGTGACCCGCAATTTCCTCATAGTCGGTCGCTTCACTTTCCGCGATCGCCTGACTGTATGCCGCTCGAATCGACTGGGCGACCGGATGATTGGAATGCACTGCCGCTTTAGCCGCTAAGGTGAGCAATTCCGATGCAGAAAAGCCAGGTTGAGGAACAATTTGACTGACCTTGAATACGCCTTTGGTCAGCGTTCCAGTCTTATCAAACACAACAGTTTTAACGGCTGTGAGCGCATCGAGAAACTTCGAGCCTTTCACCAAAATGCCGCGCTTGGCTGCGCCACCGACGCCACCAAAGTAGCCGAGAGGAATGCTGATGACCAAACCGCAGGGGCAAGAAATGACCAGCAAAATCAAAGCTCGATACACCCACTCAGCGCGGGTTGCTCCGGGAACTAACAGGGGCGGCAAAATTGCGATCGCCAGCGACAAAAACACCACAAAAGGTGTGTAGTAGCGAGCAAAACGGGTGATGAATTTTTCGGTGTCTGCTTTTTTGCTAGTCGCGTTTTCCACAAGGTCGAGAATTTTGGCGATCGACGATTCGCCAAACTGTTTAGTGACGCGAACTGTCAGAGCGCCTGTCTTATTGATCATGCCTGCCAAAACGGTCTCACCTGTTTTCACCGTGCGTGGAACCGATTCTCCCGTCAGGGCAGAGGTATCTACCTGGGAATTGCCGTTCAAGATTTCGCCATCAAGCGGAATTTTTTCTCCAGGCTTCACCAAGATTAAATCGCCTACCCTGACCGATTGCGGCGGTACTTCCTTCACGGTTCCATCGATCTTCAAGTTGGCAGAATCCGGGCGCACTTCGAGCAGCGACTTGATCGATCGCCGCGATCGCCCCACCGCATATTCCTGGAATAATTCGCCGATGCGAAAGAACAGCATGACGGCGACGGCTTCGGGAAGCTGATGAATCGCGAACGCGCCCAAGGTGGCGATCGTCATCAGGAAGTTTTCGTCAAACACCTGCCCCCGCAGAATATTTCGTCCTGCCGCCTTTAGCACTGTCCAGCCGCTGAGCAAATAGGCTGGAATGAACACGGCGTACTCCGCGATGCTGTAGGGCGTGTTGTGCAAGGTGTCTTCAAAGACAATTCCTAGCAAAAACAAAACGACAACAGTGCCGACTGGAATCAGTTCTGCTTTCAGGTCAAATTCGCCAGATCCGTGACTGTGCCCATGATTATGTCTGTCGTGATGGCTGTGCCCATGATTATGTCCGTCATCGGAACGATGTCCGTGATCATGTTTGTCATGATGGCTGTGCCCGTCGCAAGCGTGATTGTGTCCCGCGTGATTGTGTGCGGTAGTTCGAGGTACGGGCGATCGCGCCTCGATCGTGTAGCCCAGCGCTTTGACTCGTTCTTGAATCTGCTCCTCGCTCGTCTGCTGCGGATCAAACGACACTATCAGTCGTCCGGTGTCCACGTCAACAGATGCTTCTTCAACGCCTTTGAGTCGCTCCAAGCTGCCTTCAATCTTCAGTTTGCAGCTTGTGCAGTCCATGCCGCCGATTTGCATTTGCTGAGTTTTGAGCGATGGAGTTTGCGTCATGGCGGTGGCAGGAGAATCGCGAGGAGAAACTGCTCTGAACTCTAACACAATTCAACCAATGTATGAACAAGTATTCAGATGTTAGAATGATTATCATTCCGCTTAACTCAAGCGTTTGGCTGCGATCGCCCCTGATTTCTAACGATGAACCAATCCAAATCCAAACAGACTCAATCGGAAGAAGCGCCAAGCTGCGATGAACACCTGGTTCATCTCGACAAGGTGCGCCAAGTGCAGCTAGAGATGCTGTCGATGAAACAGGCGCAACAGATGGCCGAGTTCTTTGGCGTTTTGTCCGATCCCAATCGGCTGCGATTGATGTCTGCTTTAGCAAATCGAGAATTGTGCGTCTGTGATTTAGCTGCGGTCATTAAGCTCACCGAATCTGCTGTTTCGCATCAACTGCGCGTGTTGCGATCGGCCAGACTAGTGAAATACCGCAAAGAAGGGCGCAACGTTTACTACAGTTTGGCTGATACACATGTGATTAACCTTTACCAGGAAGTCGCAGAACACCTGAAGGAGCTAGACGTTTAGCGGCTCAGTTCGGGTCACGCAGCTTTTGTTAAGGATGGCGACCTTCGTGTAGATTTAATGGCGGCAGTTTCGATCGAAATTTGTTGCGGTGTTCTATGCGGGGGTTATTCCCGCTTGGTTGCAACGCCCAGTTTCACGCCTGGAATGGTGCGAAGCTGATCCATGACGGTGATAACTGTGCCATACTCGACGCTGCGATCGGCGTTGATCACGACGAGGATTTCGGTTCGATTGCCCTTTTGCAATCGAACCTGAGCAGCGAGATTTTCGATTGCGATCAAAGTGCGATCAAGAAATACTTTGCCCTGCTCGTCTACTGTAACCGTTAGCCGTTGCTCGCGGGAATTGGTTAAGGTCGAAGTTTCGGCGTTTGGTAAGTTGACAGGCAATCCTTCCGAGCGAGTTAGAAACAGCGTTGCCATGATGAAAAAGGTCAAGATGGCAAAAATCACATCGATCATCGGCACGATGTTGATTTGCGGGGGAGTATCGAGATCGTCGTCGCGAATTGTCATTGGTAATTGTGTGAATTAGATACTTCTACGATCGATTCAGTCGCATTGGTTTTCCGGTTCGACTTTCCTCGTAGCGGCAAAAATGCAGCGCTTCAAGTTGATTGGTGTATTCCTGAATTAGAGCAAGCTGGCGGCGATAAAAGCCTCGGAAGATGTTAGAAAATAGCAGCACCAGCAGCGCAACAATCAAACCTGATGCGGTTGAAACGAGTGCTTCGCTAATACCGCCTGTTACTCTTGCAGTCCCCTCCTGTCCGACGCTGCCTAAGTCAAGACTGGCGAACGATCGAATCAAACCCATCACTGTTCCGAGCAGACCGAGCAGCGGTGCAGCGGCAACGATCGTGTCAAAAACTGTATTGAATCGGCGCAGGAGCGGAAGTTCTGCTTGAATTGCACCTTCAACGAAGTTGTGAAACGCTTGTGGCGGCGCGTAGTCCATCTCAATCGCTTCGAGAAAGATGCGGGCGAGCGGCAAATCGCCATGCTGCTTGAGCTTGGGCAAAACCGCATCCGATCCGGCTTCATAGTCTGCCAGTGCTTCTCGCACGATGCGCCGCTGCTGACGATTCACCTTCGCCCAAAATACGCAGCGCTCGATAATCAAGGCGATCGCCACAACCGAAGCGATCAGCAGCGGATACATGACGAGGCCGCCTGCTGCAAACAAGTCTGTAATCAACATCGCCAGATTTTCCTCATTGCTTTATGCTGTGGTATTTGGAGGATGGCATCTTTGCAGCGATCGCCATGAAAAATGCGTGAGCAGCATTTCCTAAAGAAGAGTAGGTTTAATGACAATCGATGTCAAGCCAATCCATGACGGGCGGATGTGATTGGCGATCGCAGTTGCTGGCGAATCATTTGCTGTGAAGTGTTATAAAGTCAAGTTGGCGATCGACTGAATTTGCACGGCATAGGTCTTGACGATATTTACAATTCAGTTTCAATCACTTTTGAGTCAGCTTGATAAATTTCTGCTGTGGCGATCGGCAAAATCCGTTTGAAATCTTTGCTTCTGTTGATCAGGCCTGGATAATATGAGTTTTTCAAAATTTGTCGCTCAACAGCGAGAAGCCCAACGTAAAGCACTCAAGCCGCTCCTTTGGTGGGCGATCGCTGGCTCACTGGCGCTACACGGCGCGTTGCTGTTTGCAAATCTTAAGCCGTTCGCTCAGCTAAATGCGCCTGAGCAAGAAGAAATTGTGATTTTGACTGATTCTGCCAATGAACCAGAGGTAACACCAGAGGTCGAAGCTTCACCCGAAGAAGCCGACTTGCTCACCAGTGCGGGCGGAAGTGGCAGTGGCAGTGCAGGTGGCAGCAGAGGTGGTGGCAGCAGAGGTGGTGGGTCTTCTGCCCCAGCAATTGAGGCCATTCCGCAGCCCACTCCTGTTCAACCTAGCCCTACCGCAGCTCGATCGCCCGCTACTTCTGCAACCGTACCCTCTGCCGAGTTGACGTCGCCTACAGTTGAGTCCTCGCCTAGCCCAGAGCCGATCGAACCAGACATCGCCGCTGAACCCACACCATCCCCAGAGGTATCCCCAGAGGTGACTCCTTCACCCGAACCTACATTATCCTTAGAGGCCACTGCTTCACCTGAACCGACGCCATCGCCAGAAGCAACACCCCAGACTCCTCCTTCGATCGCAGCCGCTCCATCGCCAGCAGCTGCGCCGGAGACAACCGCAACCGGAATCGGCAGTTTGAGAAATTTGCTTGAACAACTGCGGCGCGATCGAGAAGCTGAAGTTGGTACAGGTCTTGACATCGACGACAGCAACAGCAACGGTAGCAATACAACTACGGCGATCGCCCTGGTGCAGGCAGAACGGATACAGGTTTTGGCACGGGTACAGGTTCAGGGACAGGGATAGTAACGGGAAGCGGCGCGGGTTCAACAGAAATGGTGGGAACGGCTCAGGTAGCAGCACGGGTGCAGGTTCAGGTGAGGGCACAGGTGAGGGCACAGGTGAGGGCACAGGAACAGGCAGCAGTACAGGCAACAGCACGGGCAACAGTGCAGGTGGAGACGCAGGTTCTGGTCGCGGTTCACGCAGCGTTACCTGTCGCAACTGCCCTGAAGTTGAATACCCCGACGAAGCGCTGGAGGCAGGAGCAGAAGGGCAGGTGCGGGTGAATGTTCAGACCGATCGTGAGGGGCGAGTCGTTTCAGCCACGCTGATTGGCTCTAGTGGAAATGAAGCCCTCGATCGCGCTGTCTTGCAAACGGTGCGCGATCGCTACCGATTTGATAACGTCGGTGAAAATGGAGCCACGATCCCGGTCACAGTCGATATGACGCTGGAAGGATCACGGCGCAATCAAGAAGCGCGACGACGCGGCGAACGCACTCAGGTTGAAGTTCCTGATTCAACGCCTGCCGCAGAAGCTCCGACCCGTACCCCAGAAGCTGCTGCGAGTCCGACTGCGGAGCGACCGCAAAGGACTCCTGAAACGACATCCCCTCAACCTGCCGCAGTCGATCGCGAAGCGCTGCCGGAACCGGATCGTGGTGTCCCAGAAACAGATCGCACTTCCGACCCCGAACGCGAAACAATAGACTCGACCCCTGACGAAACACCCGCTGACGCACCGGAAACGCCCGCAACACCCGCAAACGTGACACCATCCGAACGGCCTGAACCTTCAACCCCCAAACCCGATCGCCAGCCCGATCCCACTCCAGCACGAGAGCCAGCCCGCCGCCCTGATCCCGCTCCTGAACCCGCTGAGCGTCCTGATCCTGTGCCTGCTCGTCGTCCAACTCCAGCAGCGGAACGCCAGCCCAATCCCCAACCCGCACCAGCGCGACCAGTCGACCGTACACCTGAGCGCCGCCCAGAACCTAGGCCAGAACCCAGGCCAGAGCGCAGACCCAATCCTCCTGCTCGCGACCCTGCACCCCGCCCTGATCCACCTGTATCAGAACCACCGCCTGCTGAAGCTGCACCCACGACTCCTTAAACTGCGGCTCATCGGGTTACACGGTTGCACAACCAGCCGTCCGCTATGAGCAAGCCAACTTGCTAAGGAATGATGACCACTCAGCTTCCCAAAACTCCTTCTCAGTTTGATCGCACCCCGCCGCTCGAAAGTGGCGATCGCCTCACGCGTCCAGAATTCGAGCGACGCTATGCCGCAGCAAAACAAATCAAAAAAGCAGAACTGGTCGAAGAAGTCGTTTATGTGGCCTCTCCTTTGCGCTTCACGCCTCATGCAGAACCGCATAGCAGACTGGTGACTTGGCTTGGAACCTATGGCGGCATTCACACGAGGGACGCTCTCAGGAATTGAACCGACCGTTCGTCTAGATTTGGACAACGAACCTCAACCGGATGCCGTGCTGATCCTCAATGCATCGGTTGGCGGGCAAGCTTGTATGAGTGAAGATGGCTATTTGGAGGGAATGCCAGAACTGGTTGCTGAAATCGCGGCCAGCATTTTAGAGATTTTGTCTAAACCAATGTTTGACAGGCTGTCTTTTGACACCCCTGGTTCGTGAAACCATAATTGCAGTTTTGAACGTGTGACAGGGTGAACTGCATGGAAGTCGTTGTACCTCAAAGCGAGCAGATTGGATTTGAAATCTTTGATGTTGATTTAACTTCGATCGCGGAGCGCAGAGAGAGCGGTATCGCCCCTCAATTCCTCGCCAGTATCAAACAGCTCATTTATCGGCATAAGCTGATTGTTTTTAGAAAGCAGAAGATTACGCCCGATCAGTATGTCGAATTTGCGAAACAGCTTGGAACTCCACAAATCTATTTCCAAGATAACTACCATCACCCCGACTACCCCGAAATTTTTGTTTCTGCCAATGTGCTGGTCGATGACAAGAAGATCGGCGTATCAGGAACAGGTCGCTACTGGCATACCGACTGCGCGTTTCAGCCGGAACCTTTGCCGCTGACCATGCTCTACCCGCAGGTTTTGCCGCGATCGATTCGGGAAACCTACTACATCGATATGCACCGGGTTTATAAAAATCTGCCGCCGGATTTGAGGCAGTATGTTGAAGGGCAAGCAGCTTTGCATGAAGCCAAGTGGCGCTACAAAGTACAAGAGTGGGATATTGATCGCGCCATGATTGATATTTTGAATGACTTTGAGAAACAGGCTCCTCCTGTCACTCATCCGGCTGTAATTGTTCATCCTGTCACTCAGCAGCGATCGCTCTACATCAGTCAGGGATTTACCACAAAAATCGCAGGATTGAACTATGAGGACAGCAAAGCGGTATTAGACAAACTCTTTGCCTTCATTGAACGGGATGAACATATTCACACGCACATTTGGCAGGAAGGTGACATTCTGCTGTGGGACAATCGATCGCTGCTTCATAAAGCCTCTTCTGTACCAAAAGGTGAACCCAGCGTCAGCTATCGAATCGGCATTTATGATGGGCTACCGTTCTACGTTGTTTAGCGCGAAAAGACTCAGCAGTGATGAATACTCATTCAATTTCTACCCAGACAGAACAGGTTAGCCAGACATTGCTCGATCGATTTTTGGCTCCCTACAAAGAAGACTGCCGCTATCTCAAGCGGGCACAGTTTCAGCATCTCGACGGCGCAACGAATCACTCAGATCTTCCCTGGCTAATCAGCGGTGATTTTGCAATTCCCGAATCGTGCTACATCAACGACACAGGCACTTTAACTCAGTTGAGTTCAACATTTGCTATAACCAACTGTTCTACATCATGATTGCTTACCTAGTGGAAAATAAGCTGCTAGGAGCAATGAGTGATTGGGATTTAGAGGTGTTCAAACGCCGTCAACTGAGTAATTTTCTAATTACCAGCTTCTCTAGCAAATTCAAGCAGCCAATCAACTCTGATAGCTTTCAAGGTGAGCTATCGATCGACCGTTGCTCGGCTCGCCGTGATCTAATTTTGTTGAAAACTTCCTGTGCCTTTTTTGATCAAAACGGTAGATCTGAAGGCGAAGTGACGATCGCCATTCTCAATCAGCAATCGAGTCGATCGCTTGAGGCACTTTAGCACTCTGTTTTACCTTAAATCATGTCAATTCATTCTTCTCAGGCGCATCTGCTTCAAGACAGTGAAGCTCAAGCGCAGCTAATCGCCTATCTTCGAGCACAAGCTGCCAAAATTGCAGGAATCAGCGCAGATCAAGTTAGCATCCAGCAGCCGCTCAGCGACTTGGGATTTGATTCGCTCATGGCGGTTGAACTGAGGAATCAACTGGTTACCGACTGGTCGGCAGATGTTCCGTTGCAGGTCATTCTAGAAGGCTCTAGCATTGCTAGCCTTACCGATCGCATTCAAGAGCAGTTTGCCGCATCTGCTGAAATTAAATTCACCGAGTTGCCCATCTCAAAAAGTGAACCAACGACTCATCGCTACCCACTTTCGCAGGGGCAATGGGGACTTTGGTTTCTGCATAAGCTTGCTCCAGCAAGTGCAGCCTATAATGTCGCATTCACAACCAGAATTCGCTCTCAGTTAAATCTTGCTGCGCTGAAACAATCGCTGCAAACGCTGATCGATCGCCACCCGACGCTGCGAACAATTTATGGTCAGGCAGAAGGTGAATTATTTCAGGAGATTCTACCTACTCAATCTCTTAATTTTGAACAAATCGACGCTGCAATATGGAATGAAGAAACTTTAATTCAGCAGGCGATCGTGGTCTATCAACGTCCTTTTAATTTAGAGTCAAGTGTTTTACGAGTATCATTGTTGACGCGATCGCCACAAGATCATGTTTTGATTCTGAATATTCATCATATCGCGATCGATGGCGTTTCGTTTGGTGTGCTGCTGAATGAATTGAAGCTGCTGTATGAGGCAAAAATTACAGGACAATCTGTTTCCTTGCCTGCAATTTACCACCAATACATAGATTTTGCTCAGTGGCAGCGCGAGATGATCAGCGGTGCTGAAGGAGAACAGCTATGGAGCTATTGGAAGCAGCAATTGGAGGGAGTTTCCTCCTTAATTTTGCCCACCGATCGCCCGCGATTACCCATTCAAAATCAATCCGGGTCTTCTTACTCTTTTGAGCTATCTGAAGCGTTAACCGCTCAACTGAGAGTTTTAGCAAAAAACCAAAAAACAACGCTTTACACGGTACTGCTTGCCGCTTTTCAAGTGCTGCTGCATCGCTATACGGGTCAGGAAGATATTGTAATCGGCACACCCGCCAGCGGACGCAGCCAGACTGCTTTTGCTCAAACGGTCGGATTTTTCGTCAACATGATTGCTCTGCGAACAAATTTGGCTGGCAATCCAACTTTTGTTGAACTACTGATACAGGTTCGATCGACTGTTTTAGAAGCGATTGCTCACCAGTCTTATTCGGCTCCCCTGCTGGTTGAGCGATTAGGAATGAATCGTGATTTAAGCTCGCCTGGACTGTTTCGAGCTTCTTTCAATCTGCTGAATTTGCCGAAGATGGCAAGCGATTTTGAGCTGTCGATATCGAGTCGATCGAGCAGCCAATGGGGAGACTTGCAGTTAGAGCCGTTTGAAATTCCACAGCAGGAAGGACAAAACGATCTTGTCTTCGATGTGATGGAAACGAGCGATCGACTCGTCGGAATTCTGCGTTTTAGTACCGATTTGTTTGATGCGGCAACGATTCATGGAATGGCAGAGCGATTCCAAACGCTACTTACAGGAATTGTCGCTGACCCAGCCCAACTAATTCAGCAGCTACCAATCCTGACAGACTTCGACCAGCAGTTGCTAAGAAGTTGGGGTTCACCCAAAACAGATTACCCCAATGATTTGTGCATTCATCAACTGTTTGAAGCTCAAGCAGAACAGACACCTGACGCGATCGCCGTCATTCGCAATGAGGAATTTTCAACCTATCAGAACTCAACGATCGATCCAATCAGCTTGCTCGTCATTTACAAAAGCTAGGCGTTGCGCCTGAAGTTCGAGTTGGGATTTATCTAGAACGCTCTGTTGAACTGCTTGTTTCAGTTTTAGCCGTGTTAAAAGCAGGTGGGGCTTATGTACCGCTCGATCTGAACTATCCCCTCGATCGCCTGTCTTTTATGCTGACTGACGCGCAGGCGACTTTATTGCTCACCCAGCAAGATTTAGCAGACCAATTGTCCTGTGACACTAAGATTTTCTATTTAGATTCGGATTGGGTGGCGGTTGATCAAGCAAGCGATCAAAATTTGATAGCGGTCACGCCTCAAAACCTAGCTTATATTGTCTATACTTCCGGTTCAACAGGCAAAGCAAAAGGCGTGATGGTTGAGCATTGCAGTTTAGTGAATGCCTACTTTGCTTGGAAGGATGCCTATCAGCTTGAAACACTCTCTAGCCATCTCCAAATGGCGAGCTTTTCGTTTGACGTATTTACAGGTGATTGGGTGCGTGCCCTTTGCTCTGGAGCGAAGCTGGTGCTGTGTCCGCAAGAGTGTTTGCTAGAGCCAGATTTGCTGTATTCACTCATGCAGAAACAGGCGATCGATACCGCAGAATTTGGCCCTGCTGTACTGCGAAATTTAGTTTTGTACCTGCGTGAAACGAAGCAAACGCTTGATGAGATGCGATTGCTCATTGTCGGATCGGATGCCTTCTACGTGCAGGAATATGATTCGCTTAAACAGGTGTGCTCTACTCACACTCGATTGATTAATTCCTATGGTGTCAGCGAAGCAACGATCGACAGCACCTACTTTGAAATGATCTGTGTTGAGGAAGCAGGACATCCGGCAGGAATGATGTCGATTGGTCGTCCTTTTGCCAACACTGAAATTCATCTGCTCGATGCGAACCTTCAGCCTGTTCCAGTTGGCTTAGCTGGTGAAATTTGCATTAGCGGAGCAGGATTAGCGCGAGGATATTTGAATCGACCTGAACAAATGGCTAAGGTGTTTGGTGATCGTCCTTCCGGTCAACGACTTTACCGAACTGGCGATCGCGCTCGATATTTAGGCGATGGCAATCTTGAGTATTTAGGGCGATCGGACACCCAAATTAAACTGCGCGGCTTTCGGATTGAGCTAGGTGAAATTGAAACTATTTTGGGTCAGCATCCTGCTGTTTGGCAAAGCGTTGTTGTAGTGCGCGAAGATGCGTTCAAAATGCAAAGCTTGGTTGCTTATTTAACGGTTAATGTCGAGCTGGAATTGGCGATCGCTGACTTACGCTATTTTCTCAAGCAGAAGTTACCTGATCCAATGATTCCAAGTGCATTCGTCATCTTGGAAGCGTTTCCACTCAATGCAAATGGTAAGGTTGATCGTCGAGCTTTACCGAACCCGGAATTATTTCAGCGTGAAGTAGAATCCGGTTTTGTGGCTCCTCGTAATTTCGTTGAACAGCGAATTGCAAGCATCTGGCTGAATGTTTTGAAGCTCGATTGTGTTGGGATTTACGATAATTTCTTTGAACTAGGTGGGCATTCACTTTTAGCCACTCAGGTGATTGCTCAACTGCGTCAGATTTTTCAAATCGAACTGCCGCTACGTTCTTTATTCGAGCGTCCGACGATCGCCCAACTAGGTGAACAGATCGAGTCGAACTATCATCAAATACTCGCGCTTCCGACGATCGAGGCTGTCGATCGCACGGGCGAATTACCCCTATCCTATGCCCAAGAAAGCCTCTGGTTTCTCAATCAGCTAGACGGCATCGGTTCGACTTATAATATGCCGCTGCCATTACGTCTAACCGGAAATTTGAACGTTGTGGTTTTAGAGCAAAGTTTAACGGCTCTGATACAGCGACATGAAATTTTGCGGACAACATTCCGAACTTGCAACGCCAAACCCGTTCAGATCATTGCTTCAAATTGGAATCTCGATCTCTCTGTCGTCAATTTGCAGGCTTTAGCTAGTGCAGAACAAGAGCAGCAGGTTCGGCAATTCATTGCCGGAGAAGTTGAAACTCCGTTTGATTTGGCAACAGGGCTTCTAATCAGAAGTAAGGTGCTTCAACTTGGCAACACCGATCACGTTTTGCTGCTGACACTGCATCATATTGTCGCGGACGGCTGGTCAATCGAAGTGCTGGTGCGAGAGCTAGCCAAGCTGTATATGGCCTGTTTATTGCAACAGCCTCTACCTACACCGCTGCCAATTCAATATGCTGATTTTGCTTTGTGGCAGCGAAACTACCTACAGGGCGACGTGCTGGAGACGCTGCTGGCTCACTGGAAGCGTACCTTGAAGGACGCGCCGCCTGTCCTAACGCTGCCAACGGACTATCCTCGCCCTTCGCTGCAAACTTATCACGGGAAAAGCACTTCGTTTGATCTCAATCCTGCTCTGGCTGCTAAATTAAAAGCGCTCAGTCAACAATCTCAAGTCACGCTGTTTATGACTTTGCTGAGTGCCTTTTATGTTCTGCTCCATCGTTATACTCAGCAAGATGATCTGGTTGTTGGTACACCGATCGCTAATCGCAATCGCACAGAAATTTCTGAGCTGATTGGTTATTTTGTCAACATCCTCGTGCTGAGAGCAAATTTATCGGGAGATCCGAGTTTCAAGCAACTGCTGGCACAAGCTTATCAAATGGCATTAGATGCTTACAGTTATCAAGATTTGCCGTTTGAGAAGCTAGTTGAGGCGTTGCAGCCAGAACGTAGCCTGAGCCATACACCGCTCTTTCAGGTGATGTTTGCGCTCCACAATACGCCAACGCCAGAATTAAACTTGCCTGATTTAACAATTCGAGGGCTGGATGTTGACATCATCACCTCAAAGTTCGATTTAACGATCGCCTTTCGAGAAACGGAGTCCGGCTTAACTGGATTTGTTGAATACAACACCGACTTATTTACGGCAGCAACGATCGATCGACTGATGGGGCACTATCAACAACTGCTAGAAGAAATCGTTGTTAATCCAGAAAAACCGATATCAGAATTATCGATTTTAACGCCTGTTGAACGACGGCAGTTTGCCCGATGGAGAGAGCAAGCAGCATATCCTCGCCATTGGTGCATTCACCAGCTGTTTGAAGCCCAGGTTGAACAAACACCCAATGCAGTTGCAGTGAGTTTTGGCGATCACCATCTTACGTATCAGCAACTCAATGCTCAAGCCAATCAACTCGCTCATTACTTACAAACGCAGGGTATCACCCCTGAAGATCGAGTGGGAATCTGTCTAGAGCGATCGATCGAAATGATCGTGGCAGTCTTGGCGGTGCTGAAAGCGGGAGCCACCTACGTGCCGCTTGATTCAAACTATCCTTCAGATCGACTTGCTTTCATGGTTGCTGATGTCGAGGCTGCTCTTTTACTGACCAAACAAAAGCTGCTCGATCGATTGCCTCTGACTGAGGCTTCAACACTTTGCTTAGAGCAAATCGGGCAGTTTAATCAACTGAGTGAAGCAAATTTAGAAGCGATAGTTGCGCCTGAAAATCTAGCCTATATTGCTTACACTTCTGGCTCAACAGGCAAAGCAAAAGGTGTGATGATCGAGCATCACAGTTTGGTGAATGCGTATTTTGCCTGGAAGGATGCCTATCGACTTGAAACGCTCTCCAGCCACTTACAGATGGCAAGTTTTTCATTCGATGTGTTTACGGGTGATTGGGTGCGTGCCCTTTGCTCAGGTGCAAAGCTAGTGCTATGTCCTGAGGAGTATCGATTAGAGCCGTCGCTGCTATATGCGCTGATGCAAACAGCAAACATCGACAGCGCTGAGTTTTCTCCTGTTGTTTTGCGACAGTTGATGCAGTATTTGCAGGATACCAAGCAATCGATCGCATTTATAAAACTGCTGATTGTCGGCTCAGACTGCTTTTACTGCGAAGAGTATCAGACGTTGAGGCAACTGTGTAGTTCTGATACTCGCATCATCAATTCTTACGGCGTGAGTGAAGCCACGATCGATAGCACTTACTTTGAATCAGACGATTTAGATCAATCACAAGTTGATCGGATGATGCCGATCGGTCGTCCATTCAACAATACGCAGATTTATCTTTTGCGCGATTTGCAACCTGTTCCGATCGGTGTAACAGGTGAAATTTATATTGGTGGAGCAGGGCTTGCACGGGGGTATCTCAATCAGCCTGAATTAACCCGCGATCGATTTGTTATTCATCCGTCAAACGGCGAACGGCTTTACCGCACAGGTGATCTGGCTCGCTGCCTTAGTGATGGCACGATCGAGCTACTGGGACGCAGCGACGATCAAATCAAGCTGCGCGGCTTCCGAATTGAAATTGGCGAAATTGAATCGCTGCTCATTCAGCATCCACAGGTAGAAGCCGCCGTCGTTGCCTTGCAAACCGAGCAATCTGGGCAACAATACTTAGTCGCTTATGTAGTTCTCGCTGAGTCAGAACCGTTGAGCATCAGCAGCTTACGCGCCCTGCTTAAAGCTGAGCTGCCAAGCTATATGGTTCCGGCGAACTACGTTGTTCTAGAAGCACTGCCCTTAACTCCAAATGGCAAGACCGATCGCCGTGCACTGCCTATGCCTGAGCGATTCGAGCGCGATATAGAATCCGGTTTTGTGGCTCCTCGTAATTCGATCGAGCAACGAGTAACTGGAATTTGGCTGAGCGTTTTGAGGCTCGATCGCATCGGCATTTACGACAACTTTTTTGAACTCGGTGGACATTCTCTACTCGCAACTCAAGTGATTGCTCAGCTACGTCAAGCTTTCAATCTAGAACTGCCGTTGAGATCGATCTTTGAATCACCCACGATCGCGGCGATCGCAGCACAAATCGAATCGAGCTATTATCAAACGCTGTCCGCTCCGGCGATCGAATCTGCTGATCATTCAGGTGAATTGCCGCTGTCTTACGCTCAGGAAAGCCTCTGGTTTCTTGACCAGCTAGAAGGCATTGGTGCAACCTACAATCTGCCGCTGCCGCTGCGGTTGACCGGAACTTTAGATATTGCTGGCTTGGAGTATAGCTTGGTCACGCTCAAACAGCGTCACAGCATTTTGCGAACCACTTTCCCAACTCGCGAAGCTCATCCGGTGCAAGTCATTTCTTCTGATAGCAACCTAGCGATCGAAACTTTTGACCTGCAAGAGTCTTCAGAAGTCGATCGAGAAATTCAACTGCGTCAACTTGTTTTCGAGCAGGCAAAGAAACAGTTTGATTTAGCCACCGGATCGCTGATGCGAGTCGCGTTAGTGCGCCTATCTGCTGAAGATCATGTGCTGCTGATCTCGCTGCATCACATTATTGCCGATGGCTGGTCGATCGATATCTTCGCCCGCGAATTCGGGAGGCTTTATAGTGCTTACGTGACTCAGAAGTCCTGCTCTCTACCCGATTTACCCATTCAATATGCTGACTTTGCGCTGTGGCAACGACGCTATTTGCAGGGGGAAATTCTCGAAGCGCTGCTCGCTTACTGGCAGCGCACCCTCGCAGGCGCACCCTCAGTTCTAGCGCTGCCAACCGACTACCCGCGCCCTGCTGTACAAACCTTTCGGGGACAGAGTGCTTCTTTTCAGGTCGATGCGCCCACAGCCGCAGCCCTCAAATCGCTCAGTCAGCAATCTAGAGTCACCCTCTTTATGACGCTGCTGGCGGCTTTTCAGATTTTGCTGTCGCGTTACAGCGGACAGGATGATGTTGTCGTTGGCACACCGATCGCCAACCGCAATCGAGCCGAAACTTCTGATTTAATCGGCTACTTTATCAATATTTTGGTACTGCGAACTGTTCTATCTGGAAATCCCAGTTTCAAAGAAGTTTTGGCGCGAGTTTATCAAACAGCATTAGATGCTTACACTCATCAAGATCTGCCATTTGAACTCTTAGTAAAAAACCTGCAACCAGAGCGTAGCCTTAGCCATACACCGCTATTTCAGGTCATGTTTGTCCTGCAAAATGCGCCAACACCTGAACTACATTTACCCAGTTTGACGATTCAAGGATTTGACCTTGACATCATCACCTCAAATTTGACATCACAATGGCATTGCAGGAAACTGATCAAGGCTTAATTGGGTTTGTTGAGTACAACACGGATTTATTCAAACGTGAAACGATCGATCGCTTGATGAAGCACTATCAGCACTTGCTTCAGACGATCGTTGCCAATCCAGAACAACGCTTATCAGAATTGTCAATTTTGACTGCTGCTGAGCAAAGCCAGTTAGCAGAGTGGAATGATACTTTAACCGAATATCCCCAAGATCTTTGTATTCATCAACTATTTGAAACTCAAATTGAACAAACTCCTGATGCGATCGCCCTTGTCTGGAATCAGCACCCTCTCACCTATGAACAACTCAACTGCCAAGCAAATCAACTGGCTCACTTCTTACAGCAAAAGGTCACCTCAGAAGCACGAATTGGCATTTGTTTAAATAAATCATTAGACCTGATTGTAGCAGTGCTAGCCGTACTGAAAGCAGGGGGAGCGTATCTGCCACTCGATCCTAACTATCCGCCTGATCGCTTGTCTTTCATGCTAAAAGATGCAGGAATTTCTGCGTTGATCACTCACTCTAGTTTGCTAGAAATCTTTTCAGATCAGAAGATTGAGTCGATTTGTCTCGATCGAGATTGGGAGGCGATCGCTCTAGAGCGTCAGACAAATCTGACAGTCAAAAATCCTGCTCATCTCGCTTATGTTATTTACACATCGGGTTCAACTGGGACAGCAAAAGGCGTGATGGTTAGCCATCGCAGCTTAGTCAATGCGTATTTCGCCTGGAAGGATGCCTATCAGCTTGAAATGTTCTCTAGCCATTTGCAGATGGCAAGCTTTTCATTTGATGTGTTCACGGGTGATTGGGTGCGTGCCCTTTGTTCAGGGGCAAAGCTGGTGCTGTGTCCCTATGAATTTTTGCTAGAGGCAGAATCGCTGTATTCGTTAATGCGGCAACAGCAAATTAATACAGCTGAATTTTCTCCTGCTGTGCTGCGGAATTTGATGCAATATTTGCAAAATAGCCAGCGGCAATTGGACTTCATGAAACTACTGATTGTGGGATCAGACAGTTTCTATGTTCAGGAATATCAAGAGTTGCAGCATCTTTGTTCTCCCGAAACGCGATTGCTCAATTCTTATGGTGTTAGCGAAGCAACGATCGACAGTAGCTATTTTGAAATGGCTTGTCTTACTTATGAGCAACAAAACGACTGCTCGAATCATTTAATTCCGATCGGACGACCCTTTGCAAATACACAAATTTATCTTCTCGATGTCAACCTTCAGCCTGTACCGATCGGTGTTGTCGGTGAATTACATATCGGTGGAGCAGGGCTAGCACAAGGATATTTAAATCGTCCAGAATTAACGCAGCAGCGATTTATTCATCATTTAGGACAGCGGCTCTACAAAACTGGAGACTTAGCCTGCTACAGAAGCGATGGTACGATTGAATTATTAGGACGAAGCGACTACCAAGTCAAGCTGCGCGGTTTTCGGATCGAATTAGAAGAAATTGGGGCACTGCTGATGCAGCATTCCACAGTTCGAGAAGCGATCGCCACAATTCACGAAGACGGCGATAAGCGACTCATTGCCTATGTAGTCCTCAGGCAAAAATTAGATGATGCAGAAGCTTCTCTGGTTGCAGCATTGCGGTCTTTCCTAAAAACTAAATTGCCGCAGTATATCCTACCTGCTAGCTTTGTGATGCTAGACGCGATGCCACTCACTCCAAATGGCAAGATCGATCGCAAAGCACTCCCTGCTCCAGAAAAGATACATATTGATGAGGCTAATTTCGTTTTACCTAGCACGGCGATCGAGCAAACCCTAGCTGACATCTGGACTGAAATCTTGCAGCTACCACGAGTTGGAATTAGCGACAACTTCTTTGATCTGGGCGGACATTCGTTGTTAGCAACATCGCTCGTTTTTCGGATTTGCAAAGCTTTTTTGATCGAGTTTCCCTTACGGCATCTATTTGAAGCACCGACGATCGCCGCTCAAAGCAAACTCATTGAGCAAATACAGTCAACTCAAACCAATTCAGTTCCAACACTGCCACTGCTGAAACGCTCATCTAAAGCACCAATTCCGCTCTCACTATCACAACAATACATCTGGCACTTGCAGCAGCTCAATCAATGGGGAACGATCTTAACAGTTCTCTTTTGGTGAGATTGAGAGGGAATTTATCGCCAGCCGTGCTAGAGCAAAGCTGCAATGAAATGATTCGCCGTCACGAAATCTTGCGAACAGTTTTCTCAACAGCAACAGATCAACCTAGACAAATTGTTCTACCACCGTTGCCGCTGACTGTCTTCTACAAAAACTTGCTTAATTTACCTGCGATCGATCGAGAAGCTGAAGCTATTCGGCTTGGCATTGAATTTGCTCAGCCTGCTTTTGATTTAGCATCTGCTCCCCTCATTAGAGTGGCGCTGTTTCAGCTTGCACCGGAAGAACACTGGCTGCTCGTGACGATGCACCATATTATTAGCGATGGCTGGTCATTCGGAGTTTTTCTGCAAGAATTAGACGCTCTAATTCAAGCATTTTCGCGTGGGATTCCTGCACCGTTGCTCGATGTACCGCTTCAATATGCTGATTTTGCTGTCTGGCAACATCAGGTCTACACCGAAGAAACGATCGCTCGTCATCTTAGCCTACT
>JAAUTJ010000377.1 GCA_012031475.1 Leptolyngbyaceae cyanobacterium SM1_3_5
TTGCCCTGCCGTCCTTGGCGCGTGGCGGGCGGCGAGTGCCAGCGGGTTGCCTCTTCCAGCACTTCGTTGATTACGGATGTGGTGACGCGGCGCTTGTGCTGTTCGGCAGCGGTGTTGACCAGTTCCAAAATTTTCTCGACGCGCTGTCCGGTTTGGGCGCTGACAAAAATCGTTTCTGCCCAGTCGGTGAAGTGCAGCCGCTCTTTCAGGTGGCTTTCGTATTCGTAGATCGTGTGCGAGTCTTTTTCGATCGCGTCCCACTTGTTCACCACAACCACGCAGCCGCGACCATCTTCGGCAATCCGTCCGGCTAATTTTTGGTCTTGCTCGGTGACGCCATCGATCGCATCCAGCACCAGCAACACCACATCGGAGCGGCGAATCGCTTTGAAGGCGCGGTTGATCCCAAAAAATTCGGGGCCATATTCGACCTGCTTTTTCTTGCGGATGCCCGCCGTGTCGATTAGGCGATAGCGCTGCCCGCCACGCTCGACCACCATATCGATCGCGTCTCTGGTTGTGCCCGAAATCGGACTGACGATCGATCGATTTTCACCGACAAAGGCATTCAGCAGGCTGGATTTGCCGACGTTGGGACGACCAACGATCGCCACTTTGATTTCTTCAACTTCTTCAAGCTGGTCGGTTTGCGGCAAATACTGCATCAGGTCGTCGAGCAGATCGCCCGTGCCGCTGCCGTGAATTGCCGAAACCGCGTGGGGTTCACCCAGCCCTAAGCTCCAAAATTCCGCAGCCTGCACCAGTCCCTGCTCTGCCGATTCGCATTTGTTGACCGCGAGCAGAACCGGAACTTTTTGCTGCCGCAGCCATGCCGCGATCGTTTCGTCGGAGGCTGACCGTCCTGCCCTGCCGTCCACAACAAACACAGCGGCGCTTGCTTCGGCCAAGGCTGCCATTGCCTGCTCGCGAATCAAGGGCAAAAATTCCGTATCGTCATCAAACACCAAGCCGCCCGTATCGACGACGAGAAAGTCGCGATCGCGCCAGAAGGCTTCTTTATAGGTGCGATCGCGGGTCACGCCCGGTTCATCGTGGACGATCGCATCGTTGACTCCGGCCAAACGATTCACCAGAGTCGATTTGCCCACATTCGGGCGACCAATCACAGCAACAACAGGCAGCATAAGGCAGTTCTCACGCGGATATGACCGCAACAAAAATCCGGCGGCACTTCACCGCAGGTCTTTCTATTGTCGCGTAGAAATGCGGGAATTGGGGCGAATCGATCGATTGGGGAAATTTCTACTGTTTCAAGGCCGAATTATGCTTCACATAAATATTCGGCATAAGTTAGGGCGTAGTAATCGACTTCTACTCGATTAAAGCCAGCCTGCCGCAGCATTGTTTCGACTACCCAGCCAAAGGTGCTGTATTCATCGCGAATATGCATTTCAAAATCGCTACGTGAGAAACCGTTGCCGCTGTCGCTGGAAACGCGATCGATCCAGTCATTCAGCGCCGTTTCGTGACTGTTCAAATCAAACGAGAAAACCACATCTTCCAGATAGAATTTGCCTCCAAGCTTCAGCATGGCGTGGATACGTTGTAAGGCAACTGCTTTCCAAAAATCAGGCAGATGGTGAAGCGCAAACTTCGTCACGACAAAATCGACAGGTGCTTGCGGCTGATAGCTTAAGAATCCGCTCTGCACAAATTCCGCCTGCAAGTTCCTTTCATTGACTTTGGCCTGTGCGAAATTGAGCATTGCTTTTGAAATGTCGATCGCAATCACATTTGCACCAGCTTCAGCCGCAGCCAAAGCAAAAATTCCTGTTCCACAGCCAAACTCAATTACCGTATGTTCCGCCGCAATCCCTAATCGCTGCACTAGTTCTCTTTCTTCCGCAAGCTTCGTTTTCTGCCGAGCCTCGTAGGTTTGCGCCTGCTCAACATCATCGAAGTCTACGCCGACATGCTTAAATTCATTAAATCTCCACTGCGGCACTTTTTGTTTTATCCATCGCTGAGACAGCTTGACAGTGAAATACCTATATTCTGTCACGACTCACCAGTGCCGCTGTCTACACAAAATTACGCCACGCGCTTCATCGCCGTTTGTGCTTCGCGGCGCAGGCCGTTAGCGATCCGAAAAAGTTCTTGTCCGGTGTGCAAATAGTGTTCGTCGTAGCTGGTCGTAAAGCGCTCTAGCTCGTCAATGCCGTCGCTGACCTGGTTGATGCAGTAGTACAGGTTGGCGGCAACTCCGGCGACGTTGGGCGGATTGGGCATCGATCGAAACATCGCCTGCGCTCGAATCAAAATATCGCGGCAGTCTTCGAGATACGCCTGAAAATCGGCCAGCAAGTCATCGGTCAAACGGATCGGCAGCCAGGTCGTCAATTTCAGCCTGAAGCGGTTTAATCACCTGCTGAAGCAGCCGATTGACGGGAGTATAAACCCGCTGGAGCCATTCATAGAGAAGTTCATCGGCTTCGCGTCCGTTTGGTCGCTGCGGGACGGGCGGCTGGGTTCCTTCGGGATATCTGGCTCGACGGCTACCCGAAGCAAAACCGCGCAGTTCCCGGTCATAGGCGCGACGCTGCTGCGGATCGCCCAGCACTTCATAGGCCGCATTCACCTGAGCAATGCGATCGTGACTGGCAACTTCGCGATTGCTGTCGGGATGATACTGCTTGGCAAGCCGCCGATAGGCATCCTTGATCTCGGCTTGGCTGGCAGTCGAATCAATGTCGAGGGTGGTGTAGTGATTGGATGACATTGCTCCATTTTACCGTCCAGCCCAGCCTGCTAGATCTGACCTAATTCAGATTTAGGGCGACCAGTTCCGGGTCTTGGAACAGCGGCGTACTGAGATAGCGTTCGCCAAAGCTGGGCTGAATCATCACAATCAGCTTGCCTGCGTTTTCCGATCGCTTGGCAACTTTCACAGCAGCACACAAGGCGGCTCCGCTGGAAATGCCGGAGAGCAAGCCTTCTTCGCGGGCGAGTCTGCGGCCAAAGGCGATCGCTTCGTCATCGCTGACCGTAATCACCTCATCCAGCAGATCAACCCGCAAAACGGGCGGCACAAAGCCCGCTCCGATGCCTTGAATTTTGTGGGGGCCGGGGCGACCGCCGGAAAGAATTGGACTGTTCGCAGGTTCGACGGCGATCGCTTTGAAGCTCGGCTTCCGCGCCTTGATCACTTCCGCAACTCCGGTAATCGTGCCGCCCGTACCAATGCCCGCAACCATCATGTCAACTTGACCGTCGGTATCTTCCCAGATTTCTTCGGCTGTGGTGGCGCGGTGAATTTCGGGATTGGCCGGATTTTTGAACTGCTGAAGCATGTAAGCGTCCGGCGTGGAGTTGACGATCTGCTGTGCCCGCTGAATGCAGCCGCCCATGCCTTCAATGCCTGGTGTCAGGACGAGTTCTGCTCCATAAGCTCGGAGCATCGATCGCCGTTCGGAACTCATCGTTTCCGGCATAGTCAAGATCAAGCGATAGCCTTTGGCCGCTGCCGCCATCGCCAAGGCAATTCCGGTATTGCCGGAAGTCGGCTCAACCAGAATCGTTTTGCCTGGATGAATTAAGCCGTCGCGCTCGGCAGCCTCGATCATGCTGATGCCGATCCGGTCTTTCACGGAGGCAGAGGGGTTCATGCCTTCGAGCTTGACGATGATTCGCGCCACACAGCCTTCTGCCTGCGGAATGCGGTTCAGTTCAACAAGCGGGGTTCGACCAATCAATTGAGTAATATTTTGAGCAATACGCATAGTTGCACGAAGTGAAGGAGTTAGATGTAGTACATGATGTCGAGTTGGCGGCGGGCATCGCGCTTTTCCGCCAGGTCTTGCAGCGTGTATTTTTGAAGGACAGCATCAGCGGCTTGTCCGGCCTCCTGCCAAATTTCTTTGATCACCGCACCGCCGATCGATTTTGGGTCGATGTTCGATTCCACCGTCTGCGAGTCGAGTCCTTCAATGCAGCGGACGACTTCGAGCAGCGAAATTTCCAAGGCTCTCTGCCAGCAAGTAGCCGCCACGTGCGCCGCGCTGACTGCGAACGACGCCCGATCGCCTGAGCGTGGCAAGGAGTTGTTCGAGGTAGCGATCGGGAATGTTTTGCTCGGCAGCAATTTGACGAATTTGTAGCGGTTCGCCGCTGCCATAGTGTGCTGTTAGCTCTAGCAGAGCTAGCAGCGCGTACTCACTTTTACAGGAAAGTTCCACTGAATCTCAGGAAAAGGTCATTTCTCATGTATATCTCATACTCCCCTTCTCCACTGGGGTATGCAGCATTATAAAAAATAACAGCGCAGAAAAAACAGCCCCTACCCGAAAGTAGGAGCCGTTAAAGTTGACCAATATCAGCCGTTAGAACTGAGAACTAGACAGCTTAGAAGCTGAAGCTTGTCCGCAGCGCACCGATCACAAGGTCGTCGTTGTCGTTGTTGTTGCCAGGATCTTGCAGCCAGATGATGCCTGGTGTGAGCGTGATGTTGTCGGTCAATGGCAGACGGTAAAAGAGTTCAGCATGAAGCGCTGCATCATCGATTCCGCCACCTCTACGGGAGCCAGCAACCTCAAAATCAGTCCGACGCGGTGGAACACCAACGATCAAACCAAGCAAGCTGCCTTCAACACCCAAATCGGCAACTCCAAGTGTACCAGCATACGTCCAGAACCTGGAATCACCTGCGCCGTCAAGTTCATCCGAATCGTAGTAGCTAACCCAGCCGCCAACAAAGAAGGCATCGTTGATCGCAAACTGAGCAGATACGCCGTAGGCATTGACAATCGAATTGTCACGATACGAATTAACGTAGGTCAGTGCTGCTGTCAGCGGGCTGTCGCCCAAGCCAAAGGTGAGCTGACCAAAAGCTGCATAGTCACCGTTGAACAGACCACGACCATCATTAGGATCGTTGCCTGTGCCTGACAAGTAGCCAAGACCCAATTGCAGGTTGTCGCTAAAATCAAACGTCAAGCCTGCACCGATACCTGTGCCAGGAGCGATGTCGTAAATCGGGTTGTAGCCGAAATAAGAGATTGAGCCTTGCTCCGGATCGTCAAACGAACTGATGGAAGAAACGATGTCGCTGATGCTACCACCTTGAGCCTCAATGTAGACTGTGGTTGCATCACCTACCGGGAAGTAATATTCCAAGCGCGACAACCGAACGTTTCCGCTAGTATTTGTAGCGTAAGAGAAGGAATTTTGAGCCGCAAACAGTGTGTCGTTGGCGATTGCGTTCGTGCCAGCATCAGCGGTCTGAGCGAAGTCAACAAAGTTACCCCACTGCAAACGCGCCCGCAAGCGGTCTTCGCCTGTGAAGCTGGTGTCAAAGTTGAGACGAACGCGGCTTTGAAAAACAGTGTTGGTGTCGTCTTCGCCTAGGATGTTCCTCTCCGTCCCGCTGGCGCTCAACTCAATGTCTTCATCAACACCAAAGATGTCAGCCAGCGAGAAGATCGTGCGACCGCGCAGAACGGTTGTGGTCGAGAACTGGTTGGCTTCGAGTTCAGCCGTGCGAGCTTCGAGGGCATCGACACGACC
>JAAUTJ010000378.1 GCA_012031475.1 Leptolyngbyaceae cyanobacterium SM1_3_5
CGGCCTGTTTGCTTGCGTCCAAGCGATCGTGGCGATCAAATTGCGGGGCTTCACGATTTCTGATCCCGTGTGAGCAACAAGAAAGCTGCCCGTGCCATAGGTGCATTTCATCAATCCGGGGCGATCGCATCCCTGCCCAAACAGCGCCGCCTGCTGGTCGCCCAAGATGGCGCTAACTGGAATTTCTGCCCCAAAAAGACTGACGCTCCCAAACGCACCAAGGCTCGATCGAATATCGGGCAGAATCGATCGTGGAATTTTGAACAGATCGAGGAGGCGATCGTCCCAATCTCCGGTCTGGAGGTTCATCAGCATTGTGCGGCTGGCGTTGCTGTGGTCGGTGGCGTGAACTTGTCCGCCCGTCAGCTTCCACAAAATCCAGGTGTCGATCGTACCTGCCAGCGTTGTATCGAGATTGGCCTCACAGCGATCGAGCAGCCAAGCAAGTTTTGTGGCCGAAAAATAAGCATCAATGATCAGGCCAGTCCGATCGAAAATCTCCTGACCGTAACCTTGCTGCTGAAGCTGCAAACAGTGTCCAGCCGTGCGTCGATCCTGCCAAACGATCGCATTGTGCAGCGGTTCGCCCGTCGTTTTGTTCCAGAGCAAACAGGTTTCGCGCTGGACGGTCAGCCCGATCGCCGCAATGTCACGAGCTGAAATATTGGCCTCAGCCATTGCCGCCGCGATCACCTTGCAAGTATCTTGCCAAATTTCAATCGGGTCATGCTCTAGCCATCCTGGTTGCGGATAGTGCTGCGTCAGTTCCTCATAGGCCTGCGCGATCGCTTGACCCGTGCGATCGAACAAAAACGCTCGATTGCCCGTTGTTCCCAAATCCAGCGCCAAGATGTACTGCGACATGATTTAGTCTTGGCGGCGACAAAATTCATCCATCCATCCGGCACTCAGACCCGTCGCGATCGCCCCCGTCGGTGTCAGCACGATCGAGGCAAGCTGCGGATATCCCATCAGCAACGTCACGATCGTGGCACTCATGCCGCCCAATACGCTAATCACCAACCCCTGATAAAGATGCTGCATACCATCCATCGATTCTTCGTCTTCTACGCTACCAACAGTTGGGAATCGATCGACCTTTCGTTCATCAAATATCACCCAATCGATCGGGGAACGGGTTGAATCGTCGGTCACTTCCAGAGCAATTCATCATTATTTATTCATCACTACCTCGCGGCCAGCAAAGCCGAGCCGAAACGATCGCCCATCGGGAAAGCAAACAACCCAAGAATCGCGATCGGCTTGAATGTGGGGCGCATTGCCGTAATTCTCACTTCGGTCGATTCCTCAACCTGCACCTAACCCCGTAAAAACCCTGAATTCTCCTGCACAACCGCAAGACAAGGTTATAGTTGTAAGGCAGAACTCGATTCGCTCGATCGCCACCATTGAGCCATCGACCCCCGCACCGATCCGCCTCGATCGATCCGGTGCCAGTCCTTTTCAGGAGCGCATTCCAGCCACCATGCAGGGCAAGCTAAGCGAAATCGACATCCGAAGCATTCTGCAACTGGTCGAACTCGGTCAGCGCACCGGAGAACTCTTTGTCGAAGCCTACCCTGCCAGCGAAACCCTCCTCCCCCTCAAGCGCCGCAGCGCGATCGATCAGTCCTGGTTCATCTTCTTCCTGAACGGACGCATCATCTACGCCGGAGACAGTCGTGGCAACCTTTCGCGCCTGCGCGATCACCTGCGACGCTACAAGCGCGAAGCTGCGCTGGACTCGATCGGCGTCAGTGCGATCGCCACCTTCAACGCTCCCGAATACGGCTATCTGTGGGCACTGCTGGAAAATCACACCCTCACCCCTGCCCAAGGCGCAGCATCATCCAAAGCTTGTGCGCGAAACGCTGTTCGATTTGTTCACGCTGCATCAAGGCTCCTTCATCTTTGAAGTGAATCCCGCCCTGTCGCCACAGTTGACCACGCTGGAAATCAATCCGCTCACGACCAACATCATCAAGCAGGTGCAGGAGTGGAAGCAGTTTCATCCGCACATTCAAACGCCCGATCAGTGCCCCGTCCTGACCGACCCCACTCAGTTGCGATCGACCCTGCGCGAAAACACCTTCAAAACGCTGGAACAGTGGGTAGACGGCAAAACTTCGATTCGCCAGATTGCTCGGTATCTCGGTCGCGACATTCTCACCGTCGCCCGCGCCATTTATCCTTACGTGCAGCAAGGTTGGGTGCAGTTGGTCTACCGTCCGTCGATCGCGCAGCGCTCCCAGAATGGAATCGCGAGCTTGCGGAACGATATTGCGCCTTCGCCGGATTTTGTGCCTGCTGACGACATTCCCCATATTGTTTGCATTGAAGATTCGGCAACGGTTCGCCACGCCGTCGAAAACATTTTGCAGCAGCACGGCTATGAGGCCACAACGATCGCCAATCCGCTCGAAGCGCTTGGTCTGGTCTTTCAAATCAAGCCAGATTTAATTTTGTGCGACATTTCGATGCCGGAACTGGACGGGTACGAAATCTGTGCGATGCTGCGAAAATCAACGGCCTTTCGGCAAACGCCGATCGTGATGCTGACCGGACGAGACGGCTTTATCGATCGCGTCAAAGCGCGAATGGTTGGCGCGACGGACTATCTCACCAAGCCGTTTGGTGAAAGCGAACTGCGAATGCTGGTCGAGAAATATGTCGGCGTTGGACAGCCGCAAAAATTGCAGTCGCTCAGCCAACATTTGGCCGCCGAATTAGAGCTTGAAATTGACGAAGCTGCTTCGACTTCCTAGCCGCCTTTTGAGTACAATTCAACCTTGTAGACAGTTGACAGGCGCGATCGCTCCACGACAGAATTCGACTTTCCTAAGCCACAATTAAAGCAGTTCGATCGATAAAGTTTTCTTACGCTACACCGTTCAAGAAAACGTTTAGATGCAGTCTATCTAGATGAGAAGTCCGCAATTTCTCTGGCAATGATGGGTTGCTTGGCACTTTTGTTTTAGTTTTTGCCTATCATCAGGGTACATTCTAGGAGATGAGGGCTTCCATTCTTGAAAATTGCGATCGGCAAAGGTAAAGCACGATGAGTACCGTTTTAGTCGTTGAAGATAGCCTGACGCAGCGGGAGATGATTTCTGAGCTGCTGAAAAAAAGCGGCTTGACTGTCACCATTGCCAGCGACGGCGTTGAAGCGCTAGAGCAAATTCAAGGTCGCCGCCCAGATCTGGTCGTCCTAGATATTGTCATGCCGCGCATGAACGGCTACGAAGTTTGCCGCCGATTAAAGGCTGATCCGAAGACACAGAATGTTCCTGTGGTAATGTGTTCCTCCAAAGGCGAAGAATTCGATCGCTACTGGGGCATGAAGCAAGGAGCAGATGCCTACATCGCCAAACCGTTTCAGCCCACCGAACTCGTCGGGACAGTGAAACAACTGCTGCGAGGCTAGCGAAAAGGGAAAGACAACTTTTATGATCGGCAATTCTGATTTTCTCACTGGCACAGGCCAAGACCAAGCCCCGGAATTTCAAGAACTTGAAAGCCCCGAAGGTGAGTTGCACTTGCGCTTTTATGTCGCGTCTGGCGACGAATTTGCCCTGCCCGCAACGGGAATTCGCGAGGTGATTTCCTCACCACCGATCGGATCACGCCGATCCCCAACGTTTCACCCCTCCTGCTAGGAACGCTCAACGTGCGCGGTCGCGTGATTTGGGTGGCCGATTTGGGTCAATTTTTGGGCGATCCCACGCCCTTGAGTACCGATCGCCCCGATATTCCCGTCATTGCCATCGAAGAGCAAGACGCTATGCTAGGCTTAGCAGTTGACCGAATTGTGGATATGGACTGGCTCGACGTTGAAGAAATGCAGATGCCAACCAACGTTCCCGACAGCATGGCTCCTTTTTTACACGGTGAATGGTCGATCGATGGCGATCGCAATCGGTTCTTACGGCTGCTCGATCAAATTGCAATTTTGCGATCGGCACGCTGGGCAGCATAAACAGCAGCATCAACACTTGAGTAGGCATCGAGCGAGCAGTAATTCGGATCACGGTCAGGAGTAAGGCAAATGGGATCTAGTACACAGTACGCACAAGACTATCAGCAGGCCGAACGCGCTTACATGCAGGGCAACTACGAGCAGGCGGCGGAAATTGTCGATCGCTTGGCGGAAGAACACCCGTCCGACCCGAATGTGCGGCTGCTGCGCGGACACATTTACTGTTATGGCCTTCAGCAATACGGCGTTGCCAAAGAGCAATATCAGGCCGTTTTGGGCTTAACTTCTGATCAAGAATTCATCGACTACGCCAACAATGGCTTGGAATATGCCAGCCAATTTACTGTAGCAGAAGCGCCAGGGGGAGGAAACGGGGCGATCGCCTTCGATGCGGATGCCTTTGATGCGAATGACGGCGGGGACGACGAAGCAATCTTTGACTCTTCTGCCAACTGGCAAGAAGTTTCCGCCGACGACAGCGAAGATTTTGACTTTGCCAGCTTTGATCTTGACCCGACTGAATCGCCTGCCGATCCGCACATTCAAATGCCGCCTGTCGATCGCCGCCCGCAAGCCTACGCCGATCCGTTTGCTTCCGGTGAACCTGCCACCGCTGCGTCTTTTGGCGAACCTGCTTTTGGCGATGCCGCTTTTGGCGAACCTGCTTTTTGGCGAGGCAGACGATCCGTTTGGCTCTGACTTTGATTTTGATGCCGCCAGCTTCGAGCCGCCTGTGGAAGAAACTCCTGCGCCTCGTGCACGCGATCGACCGAAGACGAAACGCTGTTCATGGTCAATGAGGACTACCAGGCTCCGGCTGAAGCGGCCAGCTTGGGCGATATTGATTTTGGCAGCTATGACAACGGAAACGATCGCACACTGGCTTCCTCCAACGGCTTCGCTGCCGACTTCGACGAAAACGAATTCATCACCAGCGAAGAGCCACCGATCGAAGGCGCATCCACAGCCGGAAGCAACATCGATTTTCTAGATGAGTTTGACGAATTTGACGACTTGGGCAGCCTGCCCGACTTTGATATGTCCGAAAATTCCGCCGGATTCACCAGTCCGTCGATCGGTTCGCCCTACGCCAGCGGCTCAATTCCGGCCAGCATGACCAGCGATTTTGGCTTCACGGTGGGCGATGGCAACGATGCTTCGATCGTCCGCGAAGAAGAAATCTTCAGCATTTCCGGCACAAGCGATTCGCTGCCAACCTTTGCCCAATCTGACAGCCGCAGCTTTGAACCCGATGTCAACGTCGAGCAGGGATCGCTCGCCTTCCTAGAAAATGCACCGCTGAGACCAAAAAAACTGGTGGGTCGCGGGAATTACCGGAGTTGCCGCCGTCGGGTTCTCGCAAATGGCCCAGGACTGGAGGAAAACGAAGCAGGACGAATCCGTTGCTCGGCATCTTTCAACAATTCACGAAGCTGCTGAATTTATGTGTCGGCTAATTTCGCAGACATCTGGACTCTTCCCGAGGGTTTTTCCGAAAACATCGCAGATGTAAACAATAACGGAATCGTAGATGAGAATGATGGATT
>JAAUTJ010000379.1 GCA_012031475.1 Leptolyngbyaceae cyanobacterium SM1_3_5
GGTGTACTCGGAGGTGAGTGAAGCGATGATTTATGGGTCTTTGATTCGGTTGATGGTCAAACGCATGGCTGCTTAAGATTCACTTCACAAATCAGCTCTTAACAAGCAGCACCGAAAAATTAGCGGCCTGCTGGATTTGGTGGCGACATCTGACTTTTATGCGAGCCAGCAGCATATTTATGAAAGAGCGCTGATTCAAATTGAGAATCTGCTCCACAAAGCCGAAGAACTTCAGCAGGTTTATGTGCGATTTATTCGCGAAGTTTTAATTGGCAGGCAGGTTGCAGAATATGACCCGAATTTGCTTCCAGACAATGGCATGGCGATCGATCAGCAATACCGAAGAATCAAAAGAGAATATCAGACAATCAAAGACGCGGCGATCGCTTACGGTGAATTGATCCAGACCCGCCAAATTTAAAGCTGCGATCGATTTGATGCTTTCTCAATAAAGTCAGGCAAAGCAGCGAAATTCAGCGATATTGTGGGAAAGGCGATCGACGAACAATCGTGGCAAGCAATCGTGGCAAGTAATCGTGGCAAGTAGCTGGTGGGAAATTCAAGTTCTTTGCGATTTGGCGCTGGAAGAATCAGTCTTTTGGCGGCTGGAAACGTTTGGCTGTCGCGGCACCTCCAGCGAAGTCAAGGGGCAAAACTGCTTGGTGTGTGGCTATTTGTCTCAGTCACAAGCGCAACTGCTGGATTTATCTGCTTTGTCGCTGATGCTGCGCCAAGATGCCCTCTGTGCAGAACTGCCGATTCCGGCTGTGCAGTGGCAGCTAATCGATGAAGAAGACTGGTCTTCCAGTTGGAAAGACTACTGGCATCCGCAGGAAATTGGCGATCGATTCTTAATCAATCCCGCTTGGATTCCAATCACCGAAACCGATCGCGTGGTTCTCAAACTCGATCCGGGCATGGCGTTTGGTACAGGCACTCATGCCACAACCGAGCTTTGCCTCGAAGCCCTAGAAATGCGGCTTGGCGAACCGAATGCCGCCGTGATTGCGGATGTTGGCTGCGGGTCGGGAATTTTGTCGATCGGGGCGCTCTTGCTGGGTGCGAAGCAAGCTTACGCAGTGGATACTGACCCGCTGGCGATTGATGCCACGATCAGTAATCGCGAACTGAATGACATCGAAGGCGATCGACTGGCGGTTGAAGTGGGCAGCGTGGCGCGACTGATCGAAATGGCGGGCGCACCTGTGGACGGCATTGTCTGTAACATTTTGGCGGAGGTGATTATCGATCTCATTCCGCAGATGAATCCCCTAGTGAAAGAAACAACCTGGGCAGTTTTCAGCGGCATTTTGCTCGATCAGGTGAAGCCGATCGCAGACACGCTAGAGCAAAACGGCTGGATTGTTGCCACATTATGGCGGCGAAAAGATTGGTGCTGTTTGAACGCAAGGCGATCGTAATTTTGAAATCGATCTGCAAAATTTGCAAATGAAAAAGCCAGAGTCATGTGACTCTGGCTTTTTCGTTATGGACGGAATGGAAGCTAGGCGATCGCCGCGATCTTCACATCGTTGCTGGCGAGCAGGTCTTGCAGTTCTTCGGCATCAACCGTTTCGCGATCGATCAGCATGTCGGCAAGCTGGTCGAGAACCGATTTGTTTTCGGTCAGAACCGACTTGGCGCGACGGTAGGCTTGTTCAACCAAGTTCCGCACTTCGTCATCGATCGTGGCTGCGGTTTCTTCGGAGAAATCGCGTTCCGAGGCGATGTCGCGTCCCAAGAACATGTTGCCTTGCTGACGACCCAAAGCAACGGGACCGAGGCGATCGCTCATGCCAAAGCGCGTCACCATCTGCCGAGCCACGCGAGCCACCTGCTGCAAATCGTTGGAGGCTCCAGTTGTGACTTCTTCTTCACCAAAGATGATTTCTTCAGCGATGCGTCCGCCCAAGGCAACCGCCATCTGATTTTGCAGGTAGGCGCGAGAGTACAAGCCTGAATCCATCCGGTCTTCCGACGGGGTGAACCAGGTCAAACCGCCCGCACGACCACGCGGAATGATGCTGACTTTCTGCACCGGGTCATAGTCGGGCATCAGCGCACCGACAAGCGCGTGTCCGGCTTCGTGGTAGGCCACCAGCGTCTTGCGCTTTTCGCTCATCACGCGGTCTTTCTTTTCGGGACCCGCAAGGACGCGATCGATCGCATCGTTCACTTCGTCCATCGAAATCTCGGTGAGGTTGCGGCGAGCGGCCAAAATCGCGGCTTCGTTCAGCAGGTTTGCCAAGTCAGCACCCGTGAATCCGGGCGTCCGACGCGCAATCTTTTCGAGATCCACGTCTTTCGACAGGGTTTTGCCTCTGGCATGGACGTTGAGGACTTCCAAGCGACCTGCGTAATCGGGGCGATCGACGACGACCTGGCGATCGAAGCGACCGGGACGCATCAAAGCGGCATCCAGAACATCGGGGCGGTTCGTCGCCGCAATGATAATAATGCCTGTGTTGCCCTCAAAGCCGTCCATTTCGGTCAGCAGTTGGTTCAGGGTTTGTTCGCGTTCGTCGTTGCCGCCGCCCAGTCCTGCGCCGCGTTGACGACCGACCGCATCAATTTCATCGATGAACACGATGCAGGGTGCATTCGCCTTGGCCTGCTCGAACAGGTCGCGGACGCGAGATGCGCCAACGCCGACGAACATTTCGACGAATTCCGAACCGGAAATGCTGAAGAACGGAACGCCCGCTTCGCCTGCAACCGCTTTGGCGAGGAGGGTTTTGCCTGTTCCTGGAGGTCCCACAAGCAGAACGCCTTTGGGAATTTTGGCTCCGACTGCGGTGAAGCGATCGGCGTTCTTCAAGAAGTCCACCACTTCACTCAGTTCCAGCTTGGCCTGCTCAATTCCGGCCACATCACCAAACGTCACCTGCGTCTGCGGCTCCATCTGCACTCTGGCCTTGGATTTGCCGAAGTTCATCGCCTGCGAACCGGGGCCGCTTTGTGCCCGCCGCAAGACAAAGAACAAGACCACCAGCAGCAGGAACGGAATCAGCAAGGTGCTGGCAACGCGCACCCAAACGTTATCGTCCGTTTGTGGCGTGACGGAAATATCGACGCCGTTGTCGGTGAGGATATTCACCAAACCCGGATCGTTGGGCAGGTTGACGAGGATCTTGCGACCGTCTTGCGCTGTGGCGAGGGCGCGAGTGCGATCGGCACTGAGGCTGACCTTATCAACGCGATTTTGCTCGACTTCTTGAACGAACTGACTATAGCGCCAGGTGTCGCGGCTTTCCGAGGGGTTGTCTAGCAGCGCCGTTGCTAGAAACACCACCACGACGACCAAAAGCGCATACAGTCCCGCATTTCTCCACCGCTTATTCACTGAGGGGAATCCTCCTAATGTTGTTCTGTGCGAGACAAATGAATCTTATGTTAACTAATATTAACTCATCTCAGATACATCGCGTCCCGTGCTTCGCAGTTCTGGGGTATTACTTTTCATTTTGGCATCTGTGAGGCGGTGTCGGGGCAAAGCATTCGGCTAGTAGAACATTTGGTATTGCCTGGTAATGATTGGCCGAATGCTTCGCCCTTATGGGAGGGTCGGCAGGCGGCGATCGCCCACATTCCGTTTCTCATCCGCACTGGGCTAGATGAACCGTAGAGCGATCGTCGCTTAGCTAGGAGAATTCGTGCTTTCAGACGGCTCGCATCGCTTGAACTGAGCTAGAATCGTCAACACATTAGATATAAATCTTTACAATGCAGCAGCTTCGTACCGATCTCACGGATCGCCAAGCGATCGCAGACTATCTCTTAGAAGAATTTCCTTTCGTCAAAGATCCGGGCGTTCTGTCGCCGCATGAAGGCGGGCGATCGAAAGGACTCCAGAGGCTTGAGCAGTTTCCGGTCGAAAAATACGCCAAGCAGCGCAACTTTTTGGATGGTACGGTTAGCGTTTTATCGCCCTACATCAGTCGCGGCTGTTTGGAACTCGAAGAAGTGCGGCAGTGGGCACTGAATCGATCGAAATACAACGCCTTGGAAAAGTTCATTTCAGAATTGGCATGGCGAGCTTTCTTTCGCTTGATTTATATCGAGGAGGGCGATCGAATTCTGCAAGATATCGAGCAGCCCAAAGTTGCGATGAAGGGGCATTTGACGACGCTGCCCGAAGATATTGCGAACGGCGAAACTGGAATTCCCTCAATGGATACGTTGATTCAACTGCTGAAAGATGAAGGCTATTTGCACAATCATGCTCGCCTTTATCTTGCTAGCTACATCGTGCATTTTCGTAAGGTTTCCTGGCGGGTCGGCGCGGACTGGATGTATAGCTTGCTGATTGATGGTGATATGGGCAGCAATCATCTTTCTTGGCAGTGGGTCGCCTCGACTTTTTCTAACAAGCCCTACATCTTCAATCGCGAGAATTTGGAACGCTACGGCGGCTCAGTGCTGCCGGGAGATCCACGCCGCGATGACCCGTTTAACTACTCGTATGAAGAGCTAGAAGCGCAGTTGTTTGGCGGCAGTTTCGTCAGTCAGCCCGCTCGCACCAGTGGAAAGTACCGTTAATTTCGTTTTCTATTTTTGTCATGGCAGCTTTAATTTGGTTCAACGAAGACGGCATCAATCCTGACCACGAAATGCTTAGGGATTATGCAGATGCAGCGAGAATTTATATTTTCGATTTGCCCTATCTTCAGGAGTGGAATATTAGCAAGCATCGCATTCAGTTCATCTATGAATCGCTGCTGGAAATTCCTGATATTCAAATCTACAAAGGCGAAGCCGCACCGATTTTGCAGCAGCTAGCCACTCAGCATCAGGCGCGAGAGATTGTCACCAGTGAAACGCCGAATCACGTGATTCGATCGCACCAGCGCGAAGTCAGCAAATTTACCAAACTCGTCGTGTATGACGAAGTTTATCCGGGTAAAGAAGCGGCGGTTTCTCGACGATTCTCGCGCTACTGGAACAAGCACGATCGCGAATGGATGGCGCGATGAATTGGCAGATTCGATCGCTTCATTCGTTAAGTCGGAGCGATCGAATTTGAACAAGTTTAAGTTACAAAGAATCTTTCGATCGACGTACTCCTTCTATCAGGTGCTGCTTCTCTAAGCGCTTTTCAAAATAAAAAAGTCGCTGCGGAGCATTCAGCATGGAACCGAGTCAACTCAGCCGAGAATTGCGTGAAAGCAACAATCCTGACCTTTCTCGTCGCCGTTTAATTATTGGTTTGTCGGGAGTCGGAGCGCTGATGGGCGAAGCCGTTTCGCTCTACCAAGTCGGCATGATCAAGGAACTGCCCGATCCGCCGATTCCGCTGATCGATTCAAGTAAAGTCGATGCCTCAAATTATGCCTACAAGCGCTTCGACACGCCGGACGGCTTCATGATGGTGACAAACTATTCGCTCACCGCTTTGATTGCAGCAGCGGGCGGCATGAATCGCGCTACGCAAAATCCGATTTTGCCGATCGCCCTTGCCATCAAAACCTTCTTCGATTCTGCCCTTGCCCTGTGGCTGGCTC
>JAAUTJ010000380.1 GCA_012031475.1 Leptolyngbyaceae cyanobacterium SM1_3_5
GTCACCTTCAAATTGTGTTTTGCCGCAGTTTCGTGGAGATGCTGACGTAGGCCGCTGTTGCCGCCACGCCGCCGCCGACTGCGATCGTGCCCAGGCCAAAATCGAGAGCGCAGGCGATCGCCCGCTTCGTCAAGGCTTTCGCCACCGTTGCCTGAAAGCTGGCTGCTAGATCGTTGACAGGCAACTCGTCCTCCTGTTCCAGCTTTTGAGTCAGGCGCAGAACCGCCGTTTTGAGGCCGCTGAAGCTGGAGTCGTAGCGGTGAAAGCCGCCTTGCGGAAGAGAAACTTGGCCTTCGGGCAGCGGAAACGCTTGGGGATTGCCAGATTGGGCGAGGCGATCGATCGCTGGTCCGCCCGGATAGCCCAGATGCAAAAGCCGCGCCACTTTGTCGAACGCTTCACCTGCGGCATCATCGCGAGTTTGCCCCAAGGTTTCGTAGTCGCCGCAGGCTCGGACGTGAATCAGGCTCGTGTGTCCGCCCGAAACAGGAGACAGAGAAACGGCGACTCCAGAGTGGGATCGCTGAGGTAGGAAGCGTAAATGTGGCCTTCCAAGTGGTGAATGCCCAGAAATGGCTTTTGGTGCAGTAGAGCGAGCGTTTTGGCTGCCGTCAGACCCACCAGCAGAGCGCCCAACCAGTCCGGGGGCGCAGGTGGCCGCGATGCCGTCGATCGCTTCCCAACCGATCGCCGCCTGCTCGAATGCCTGTGCGATCGCAGATTAATGCCTTCAAGGTGCTGCCGCGACGCAACTTCAGGGACAACGCCGCCGTATTGCTGATGCGTGGCGATTTGCGAAGCGACGACGCTGCCCAATACCTGACGGTTTTGCACGATCGCCACTGCCGTTTCATCGCAGCTTGTTTCAATTGCCAGAACGATCGCCATCTCAGTTATCACTAATTGAAGGTTTGTAAACCCATCTTAATAAATTTTATCAGTCTCAACAAAAGAAATTTGCAGATAAATTCATGGCGAAAAATTGATGTTGAAAAGCTTAACTTTACGTCGTTTCCCTTCAGCAGTATGATTGCTGGGAAGTTTGAGAGTGTTTGTACAAATTCCTTTACTTTTTGTACAAAATTCTTTGTTTTTTGTAATCAAGGGAAACAATTCCAATGCGTCGATTGTTTGCTCTAGCCCTCATTCTGTTTTTGTGGGCAGGTTTCACGCCTTCCGCCCTCGCAGAAGACAATTCGCCCGGTGGCCTTGCGCCCTGCTCGGATGTTCCGGCCTTCCAGCAGCGTGCCGCCAACGCTCGCACCCCTGCTGCACGAGACCGTTTCGATCGATACTCCACGCTGCTGTGTGGTCCCGAGGGTTTGCCCCACTTGGTTGTTGATGGTCGCCTCAGCCATGCCGGAGAATTCACCATTCCTGGCTTAATCTTCCTTTACATTGCCGGACTAATCGGCTGGTCGGGTCGCACCTACATCATCTGGGCACGGAACCAGAAAGAACCGGAGCAAAATGAAATCGTAATTAACGTTCCCAAAGCCGTCAGCATCGTCTTGAGCAGCCTGCTCTGGCCGCTGCTGGCAGTCAAGGAACTGCTTAGCGGCGAACTGACCGCCAACGAAATGGAAATTCCCGTTTCACCCCGCTAGGTTTTGCCACTCACTCACCGAAGGCGCGATCGACTCGATCGCGCTTTTTTGCGGCTAAAAATCACATAGCGCTACCCCGCTTGCACCATAGGCTAGATGCCACGAAGGTGACTTTAGCGCAACAATTAAGGTAGAGTTACGCTGCATCTTCACCTTGAACTTAATTTTTTCTTTCAGTCCCAGCTTGCGGAAAAACCTGCTGGTTCTGTTTACGGCGGGTCTGCTGTTTTGGTCAGCCCTAGCCGCTTTGCTGCCGACCTTGCCGCTCTACATTCGCGACTCTGGGGCAGACAGTCAGGCGATCGGCATTGTCATGGGCACATTTGCGATCGGACTGTTGATTTCGCGCAGTTGGCTGGCGCAGTTGGCCGATCGCAAAGGCCGCAAGCTCGTTTTGCTGATCGGCATGGCGGCAGTGGCATTTGCACCGATCGGCTACGCCCTGACTGACTCAATTCCGCTGCTGATGGGTATTCGCGCCCTGCACGGACTCAGCATCGCTGCATTTGCACTGGCCTACAGTGCGCTGGTGGTGGATTTTTCGCCGCCTGACCATCGCGGTGAACTGATTGGCTATATGAGCTTGGTGAATCCGATCGGTATGGCGCTTGGCCCCGCAATGGGCGGCTATCTGCACGAATGGCTGGGCTATGTGCCGATGTTTGCGGCGGCAGCAGGCTTGGGAATGATTGGCTTGCTCTGCACGGCTCAGGTGCAGGAACCAACGATCGATCGCACCAGTGCCGACTCTGCAAAAAGTCCTTTTTGGGGCTTGCTGATCACGCCTCGCGTCCGCATTCCCGCCGCTGTCTTGCTGCTGATTGGCTTGGCGTTTGGCACACTGAGTACGTTTGTGCCGCTGTTTGTGCAGGAGGCAGGAGTAGATCTGAATGTCGGCTTGTTCTATACGGCAGCAGCGATCGCCAGCTTCAGCATTCGACTGGTGACGGGTCGCGCTTCCGATCGCTATGGACGCGGTTTGTTCATCAGCTTCAGCCTGATTCTTTACAGCTTGTCAATGCTGATGCTGTGGCGGGCAACCCAGTGCCACAGCATTTCTTGATTGCGGGCGCGATCGAAGGAGCCGGAGCCGGAACGCTGATTCCGATGATGGCCGCACTGATGGCCGATCGCGCCATGCCCAACGAGCGCGGGCGAATTTTTGGCGTCTGCATGGTCGGCTTTGATTTGGGAATTGCGATCGCCGGACCCGTCTTGGGGACGCTGGCGATCGCGATCGGCTATCGAGGCATTTTTGGCGTGGCCGCATTGCTGTCGATGCTGGGAATTCTGGTGTTTGCGACTTTATCGAGTAAGAGTTTGGCGCATTCGTTTCGGTTTGCGATCGGGCGCGGACAAGACATTTACGCGATCAACGGTCCGCAAGCAAAAAGGGCAGACTCTTAACGAGTCCACCCTTTAAGACGGGCTAGGAGGGATTCGAACCCCCGACACCGTGGTCCGTAGCCACGTGCTCTAGTCCACTGAGCTACAAGCCCTTTCACAAGTTCTAATGTTAGCACAGGTAATCGCAATGGCGCAAAGTAATTTTCCAAATCCCGAAAACACCGCAGAAACCGACTATCTTGACAGCGTTCAACCGGACGATCGCCCCGAAGCCGCGCCGCCCGACCTGACCCACCTCAACCCCAGCGGCGAAGCCAACATGGTTGACGTGTCGGAAAAAGCCGTGACGGTGCGCGAAGCGATCGCCTGTGCCCAAGTGCGAATGCAGCCGGAAACTCTGGACGCGATCGAATCTGGCAATGCTCCGAAAGGCGACGTGATTGCCACCGCCCGGATTGCCGGAATCATGGCTGCCAAACAAACCGCCAATCTAATTCCGCTTTGCCATCCGCTGCCGCTGCAAAAAGTCGAGGTGCAAATCACGCCTGATCGCCACCTTCCGGGCTACCAAATTCAAGCCACCGTCCGCATCAAGGCCGAAACCGGAGTTGAAATGGAAGCGCTCACAGCGGTTTCGATCGCCGCCCTGACGCTGTACGACATGGCAAAAGCGATCGAGAAATCTATCTCGATCGAATCAGTTCGACTGATCAGCAAAACAGGCGGAAAGTCGGGAGACTATCAGCGCGAAGCATAGTGATTAGTCGATCGCCCCAGTTTATTCAAGGGCGGCGTACCAGTCGGCGTAGGGCGTATTTTTGGCGAATTTGCGGTTGTAGTCCGGTGCGCCATCTGTCCACCAAACGGCTCCCCGTTCGCCCAACGCGACTTTTGCAGCATCGACCTGTTGCCGTGCCTGCTTGAGCGCATCCGCATCCTTGTGTTGAAGGGCAGTTTTGACGGCGCGACGAGCCTGCATCAGTTCTTTGACGAGGCGCGATCGATCTTGCTCGGAAAGCTGCGGATTGGAGCAGCGCCAAAGCTGACCTTTCACGACAAAATAGCGACCATCAGGCGTGACGGGATAGGGCATAACCGTAGATCACCGTAGTCTTCATTAATACTTCAAACATTCTTGACCGAATCGAGACACTTGCTACCTAACAATCACTGAGATTTACGTTAAAACTAAATAGTAGATGCACCCTGATTAGCGCCTCTGGTTCACCGCCAGGGGTCTTTTTTTATTTTTCTGCCAAATATTCTTCTGTGCAAATACGGTTTCTCTAAGTAAGATTTCTTACGAGAAGCTTCCAAACGCTAGAAGCGAAAGTTCGATCGATCGCCCAGTCGTATCTCCAAGGCAATTTGGCAGGACGATCTGAACTTCCACCGCTCAAGACTGCCATTCAAGACTGAATTTTGTGAAGATTTAGCCCATGCAGCCAAGGCTCGATCGACCCTACTGGAAGCGAAACGGATTGAAGTTCGTTTCCACGTCGTAATAATCTTCGCGCTCTTGCTGCTTCAGCCAGCCGATGATCCAGTAGGTAACGGGCGTAAACAGAACTTCAACGCCGCACTTGAAAATGTAGTTGGAAATAATCAATTGAGTCAGCAGTGCGCTGGGAATCACGCCGGAAAACGCAACGATCGTGAAAATTGCCGTATCCACGACTTGACCAATGAGCGTTGAGCTAATCGTGCGGCTCCAGAGCCATCTGCCCTGCGTTCTCACTTTCAGTTTTGCTAGCACCAAAGAATTCGAGAATTCCCCTGCAAAATAAGCGATTAGGCTGGCAAACACGATTCTGGGCGTGAAGCCTAAAATCTGCTCATAAGCCATTTGGAACTGCCAGTCTGGAGCGGGCGGCAGTGCGCCCACAATAATAAACACGATCGACATTAGCAGCGCCGAAATGAAGCCAAGCCAAATGACTTTTCTCGATCGCGCATAGCCATAAACCTCGGTCAGAATGTCACCGAAAATATAGCTGAGCGGAAATAATATCGTTCCGCCATCAAAGGTAAACGGCCCTAATTCCAAAATTTTTGTAGAGGCGACATTTGAGATTAACAGCACTGCGACAAACAGGGCGGTAATCGTATCGAGGTGCTTGAACGATTTATTCATACTCAACTGTTTTGAACCGGATCGACTCAATTCTAGCGAGAAGCAGCAACGATACCGATCGAAGGGCAGATTTTTTGTAGCTGTAGCCTTTGGCCTTGAGCGTTGTTCTTATGCTCCACCTTTCATCGGGTACGACTCGTTAAGACAATCTAAGCAACCATCTCGTCTGGCATGACGGAATTAGGGGCAAACAAATTTTCGTAACTGCATCAGAAGATTGATGTGCAATCCTGCGGCTGCGATCGCAGTTTTGAAGCACTGAATGAGGTGGACCCGTAGGGCTAGACGAAAATCGAGGGCGAATAAGCTACAGATCTCAAGTTGCGGACTCATCAACGCTGATGTTTTAGTTCGACTTTGATCAGCGATTCAACTAATAGCTTTTACTGT
>JAAUTJ010000381.1 GCA_012031475.1 Leptolyngbyaceae cyanobacterium SM1_3_5
GCATTTGTCGATCGCGAGTCGATCCCTACAAAAGGGAGCGCTTCGCGATCGCAAAACGGTCGGAACTGTTGAAGACGTTCACCCAAAAACTGAATACATGACGCTGAGTTTAGCCGTGCGGCAACTCAGATCCGAATTCTCGAAGCGATGGAACGGCAGGCAACAAAGCCCCATCAAGCTGCTCGGAGGGCTGGAGCGTTACAAAAAGTTATTTGCTTCTTAAACTTCTACCATAATTTATTCCAATTAAACTTCGTCAAAAAATCCTGTTTTTTGCGTGTTTGTGCTGAACTGTTTCTCGAAGTACGCGGCTTTGAGTCGCTCACGATTTGAAATCGCCCTTACTTGAGTCCGCCGCTAATCGATCGATTCCTCTGCCAAGTTCGTACCGCTCAGTTCTGCGCCTGTCAAATTGGCATCTAACACGATCGCGTCCGTCAAATCGGCATTAGTAAGCTGTGCGCCCCACAAATTTGCGCCCGTCAAATTGGCTCTGACCAGGGAGGCATCGCTCAAGTCTGCGCCCCACAAATCGCTGCCGCGCAGGTTGATTTCGGTCAAATTGGCTCCGCGCAAGTCGGCTCCAGCCAGCGAAACCTGGGCAAGATCTGCGCCTCGAAGGGAAATGCCCGGAGCAATGACAATTGCGCCCACCGTGACCGGAGAAATATCGGCGGGAAACTGCGTCAACTCGTTACACAGGGCTTGTTGCAGGTTAGCTCCGGCCAGTCGAGTCGATCGCAAATCGACGTTGAACAAGTTCGCCTGTCGCAAGTCGGCTCGTTCCAGGTTGGCGGATTCTAGATTGCAGCGGATAGTTCGATCGACTCAGGTTGGCTTCGGATAGGTCGGCTGCGACGAGGCAGGCGTTGCTGAGGTTGGCGCGATCGAAGTCGCATCCGTACAGGTTGGCGTCTCTCAAGTCCGCATCTTGCAGGTTCGATCGACTCAGATCAACGCCGCCCAGATCGGTTTTGGCAAGCATGGCGTTTTGCAGGTTGCTCTCTGGCTCGATCTTCCAGGCTCTAGCAGGCACAAATGAGTCGGGAAATTGGGTGGTGCTGTCGTAAATTCGCGTTTTGGAAGTCGGTGTTTTCCAGGTTGGCCTGCTCGAAATTTGCTTCGCGCAGGTCGGCGTTTTGCAAGTTTGCGCCGCTGAGGTTTGCGGCTTTGAAGTTAGTTTCTCGCAGGCTGGCGGCTTTGAGGTTGGTTTGCGTCAGGTTGGCATGGCTGAGGTCTGCTTGCCACAGGTCGATGTCAGCGATCGATGCTTGTGAGAGGTCGATGTGCTGAAGCTGCGCTCCGCTAAAGTCTCGAATTCCGCTGGTGTGTTGCTTGAGAAGGTCTTCAGCAGTCATTGCATCGGTTCGGCAGATCATCGGTCGTCCCAATCATAGAGGCGATCGCGGAGGGGCGATCGCGAGGCTATGACAATCTATTGCTGAAGAATTCCGGGTAATCAGGAATTTTTTGCAGCTTGGATAATTTTTTGCCTGAAATTGTAGAGCGGATTGAGGGTGGATTGCTTTGGGGATCGAGTAGCGATCGATTTTCTACGGTTAATTTTTTGTGTCGATCGCGCCCCCTTGTGTCCGAACCACTTTCGCCCATACCAGCGAAGACGCGAGATCTCGCATTCCCCGTACAGACGCGAGATCTCGCGTCTCTACCCCACGCACCCGACACCTGACACCCCTCACTGCGTCGGCTGGATAAATACGCCGATCCCGTTATGCACCCGTGCCGCCGTCCGGGGAGCGCGGTTCAGCAGTTGGCCGCCGAGGTAGAGGCTGGTGGAACTGCCGCCGTCGAGGTTGAGGGCGTTGATGATGCCAAGCTGCTGCATGACTTGGGCGTGTTCGGCCAGGGTGGGACCCAATCCGCCGATTCGGTTTTGGACGGTGACGAGCATCAGGTTTCCTTCGGCTGTGGTGGCGATCGCACTGCGGACGGCTGACTGTCCGATGAAGTTGGCGGTGAACTGCTCGCCCTGCGCGTTCAGCACGATCTGACGATCGCGGACAAGGAGAGGACCAGCGGCGACAATTTGCGGCATCTGGGCGAATTCGGGCGGTTGGGCGGTGGAGGTGAGGGTGAGGGTTGTGCCCTGCGCTAGCGCGTTGACGGCGGCGCTGTTCGATCGCACTACGAGCAAAAAAGCCGTCTCTGGGCAGCGGGACGGAGGTTGATCCGGCGGTTCCGCCCTGCTGCTGCTGCACGACGCGAAATGCTCCGGGAGTCTGAGGGTCAGCCTGGAGGGTGATCAAAACTTCGTTGTCAATAATCGAGGTATAGGTCGCGCCCAGTCTGCCGTGAAGCGGGCAACGCCTGCTTGCACATAGCCGCTGTTCAGGGTCAGGATGGGGAGTTGGGTTCCAGTGGCGGTGGCGATCGATTCTTGCAGGGCAAAGCGATCGATCACCAGGCTGCCGTTTCCCCAGCCGATCGCGCCGCGCCCCAAGATGGGACCCGACACCCAGCGGTTATTTTGCCTCAGCGCACCGAGCGGTAGCTGATTGTTGCGGTTAAAGTATCCCGCATTGATCGCGCCGATCGCCTGCCACCGCTGCGCCATCGAGATCAGGGGAGCCGTTCCCACTGCACTGGCGGGATTGCTCCAGATCGGCTGAAGCGACACTCCGGGCTGACGGGGATCGACAATCAGGGCGATCGTGGGAAACTGGCCTCTGGCCGTGCGGATGGTTTGCTGCCGCCAGCGGATGCCGGGTGCCCAGGCGATGTCGCGATCGATCACGTTGTCGGGGCGCACGTCGATTACCAGTCGGTTGGGGTTGGGCAGTGTCCAGACGCGAGGCCGCAGGTTGTTGGGAACGCCGATGCGGACGATCGTTTGCGCTCCGTTCGATTCAACGTGCAAGCTGGTGAGCCGATTTCCCGGTGTGGCAACGAAGCTTTGAGCAAGTGCCGGATCGATCGCCCCATCGATCGCCACGACAATTTCGCTGCCCTGCTCGCTCACCTGATACGGCGTAGCGCGATCGAGATCCAGGACGATGCGATCGCCCCAGGTTTGCCGCCCCTGCCGGACAGCAGTGACCCTCGCGGCAGGAGTGCGAATCGACAAGGTTGCCCCGTTTGCCTGCACCTGCCAGCCAGAGCGCTGGGCGAAATCGCTGATGTCGAGGTAGCGATATTGCGAGGTCAGCCAGGTTGTCAGGTTGAGCGGTTCGGTCGAAGGCTGCGAAAACCACTGAACGGGCTGAGTGCTGGGCTGCTGCGAGTTGAGCAAATCCACGCCGATCGCTTGCAGGAGAGCCGTATCCGACAGGCCGATCCGCTGCTGGCGCGAACTCCAGAAGGCGGGGATCGATCGCCCGTTCAGGTTGATTTGACTGCCTTGCACGATCGGGACGGGTTGCGCTTGAGTGAGAGCGGGAAGCCAGGACTGGGCGATCGAAGGGGCAGCTTGCATCCGCAGGGCTTCTGCCGATCCCCTGGGGGCAAAGGCATAGACCAGCGCCAACAGCGGCAGAGCGACCAGAAGTTTGGAGGAGGGTTTTGCAGAACGATCGCCTTGCCTGCGAAGCTGACGCTGGCGGCGTTCACGGTGAATTCTAGCCACAAGTGAGGTGAGGAGCGTGGACAAATGGAAAGGTAGATTCGGCAGGCGCGATCGCATCCTCAAGCGGGTTTCAAATTGCCAAGGTGTGACTGTGTGAATGACAAAAGTGAATGACAGATGCGGCGATGCCTTGTTACCAGAATCTCCTGTCTTTCGGAAAGTTGCCCAGCTTCATTCACAAATTGTTAAGGGTTACGGGTGTCGATCGACACGTTCAATAGCATCTGTGCAGCGCGATCGCAAGTCCCTTTTCATCAAGATATGATGACTTCATGTTAAAGATTTCGCCTCATAATAGAGGTATCTGCCCACCGCGCATTGCTGATCGAGCCTTGATTTCTGGTAGACAGCCTTGATTTCTGGCAAACATCGGCAAGTCGAGCAGCAAGGCAACAGCAAGCTTTTTCCGACCAGTCGCTTTGGGCTGAGGGATTGCAAACGCGATTTACTTTCTATAAGATTCTTAGTCTCTCCCATTTGCAGGCGTGGATGTTTGCAAGAACACGGATGTCTACAAGAACACGGATGTTTGTAGGAACAAAAAGAAGCTATTTCGGCTGGTGCGCGTCGCTTTGTTTTGATTCTCAGTCTTGATCGAGGCTCAGACTTCGGGTTTGCGGCAGGACAGCACAACAGCGCGATGGCGCGATGGCGTTGCGATCGCTTGATATCGTTCTTTCTTGATTTTTCTTGATGGGGATGTAACTCCTTTGACTTCATTTTTCCCTCCACCTGAATTTCACTGACGGCCAGTGTCACCGCTGTCATTCAGTCCTGCACCGTTTTTCCCGCACCAAAACAAATCACTTCTATGGGTAGTACGAGCGTGAATCAAGACCAGTTCAATCAGTTCAACCACCAGGAACCATCTTTTGCCTATCCCGGACAGCGCTGGCTTGTGGAAGAGCGCGACGCCTGCGGTGTGGGATTTATTGCCGACCAGCACAATCGCAGTAGCCATGCGCTCGTGGCGCGATCGCTCGATGCCCTCACCTGCATGGAACACCGGGGAGCTTGCAGCGCCGACCAAGATTCGGGCGACGGCGCAGGTTTGATGACGGCAATTCCGGTTGAACTGATGCAGGACTGGCTGACGACCCAGGGAATCAACACCACCGATCCGTTTGCGGTCGGCATGGTGTTTTTGCCGCAAGACGAGTCGATCGCTCAGTCTGCCCGTGAAATCGTTGAGCAAACGCTAGCCGCCAACGGTCTGACCATTCTCGGCTGGCGAATTGTTCCCGTTCATCCCGACGTGCTGGGTCGGCAGGCGCGAGAAAATGAACCGCTGAGCGAACAGATTTTGGTGCGATCGAGCCTCATCGGTGACGAATTTGAGCGTCAGCTTTATCTCGCTCGCAAGCAAATCGCCAGAGCGATTTCTGCCGCTGCCAAAACCGCGCCCACCATTGCCGAGTGCTACATCTGCTCCTTGTCGGCTCGCACGATCGTTTACAAGGGCATGGTGCGATCGGCAGTGTTGGGCGACTACTACGCCGACCTGAGAAATCCGCTCTACAAAAGCGCGTTCGCCGTCTACCATCGCCGCTTCAGCACCAACACGATGCCCAAATGGCCCTGGCTCAGCCGATGCGCCTGCTCGGTCACAATGGCGAAATCAACACGCTGCTGGGCAACATCAACTGGATGATGGCGCGAGAAGCTGATTTGGCGCACGAGTGCTGGGGCGATCGCCTCTCGGTTCTCAAACCAACCGTCAACGCCGAAAACAGCGATTCGGCCAACCTGGACAACGTGATGGAACTGCTGGTGCAGTCGGGTCGCAGTCCCTTAGAAGCGCTGATGATCATGGTTCCTGAAGCCTACAAGCAGCAGCCAGAACTGGCGATCATCCCGAAATCCATTGACTTCTACGAATACTACAGTCCGTTGCC
>JAAUTJ010000382.1 GCA_012031475.1 Leptolyngbyaceae cyanobacterium SM1_3_5
CATCCGCTTGCGCCGCGCATGTTTGAGGATGTCAAGGAATACCTCAACTGGCACAGCAGCCGGACGGACATTTCTGGCGATCTCAAAGATCCCCTGGCTCCCTGCGTCGGCTTGGTCTTGCAGCGGACGCACCTTGTCACCGGAGACGACGCGCACTATGTCGCATGGTGCAAGAGCTAGAAAGCATGGGCGCAAAAGTGATCCCCGTGTTTGCGGCTGGACTGGACTTCTCGAAACCCGTCGAAGCTTTCTTCTGGGAATCGGCCAACAGCCAAACGCCGCTGATCGATGTGGTGATCTCGCTGACTGGATTTGCCCTAGTCGGTGGCCCCGCGAGACAAGATCACCCGAAGGCGATCGAATCCCTCAAGAAGCTCAACCGTCCCTACATGGTTGCCCTTCCCCTCGTCTTCCAAACCACCGAGGAATGGCAGGACAGCGATCTCGGCCTGCATCCAATTCAGGTCGCGCTGCAAATTGCGATTCCCGAACTGGATGGCGCGATCGAACCGATTATCTTGTCCGGTCGCGATGGCAATACGGGCAAGGCGATCGCGCTGCAAGACCGCGTAGAGGCGATCACACAGCGGGCGATGAAGTGGGCAAACTTGCGCCGCAAGCCGAAAATCGATAAAAAATTGGCGATCACGGTCTTCAGCTTTCCGCCCGATAAAGGCAATGTCGGCACAGCGGCCTATCTGGACGTATTCGGCTCGATCTTTGAAGTGCTGCAAGCAATGAAGCACAACGGCTACGACGTGCAGGACGTGCCCGAAACGGCTGAAGCACTGATGCTGTCTGTGATTCACGACATTCAGGCGCAGTACAACAGCCCGGAACTCAACATCGCCTACAAGATGTCGGTTCCCGAATACGAAGCAATGACGCCGTATCACAAAAAGCTGGAAGAATCTTGGGGAGCCGCACCGGGACACCTGAACACCGACGGCCAAAATATGCTGATCTACGGCAAGCACTTTGGCAATGTGTTTATTGGGATTCAGCCGACATTTGGCTATGAGGGCGACCCGATGCGCCTGTTGTTCTCGCGCTCGGCCAGTCCGCATCACGGTTTCGCTGCCTACTACACCTACCTGGAGCATATTTGGCAGGCCGACGCCGTGCTGCACTTTGGGACGCACGGATCGCTGGAATTCATGCCCGGAAAGCAAATGGGGATGTCAAACGACTGCTATCCCGATTCGCTGATCGGCATGATCCCCAACCTGTACTACTACGCCGCGAATAATCCGTCTGAGGCGACGATCGCCAAACGCCGCTCCTACGCCGAAACGATCAGCTACCTCACCCCGCCTGCCGAGAACGCCGGACTCTACAAAGGCTTGAAGGAACTGAGCGAACTGATCGCCTCCTACCAAACCCTGAAGGACTCCGGTCGCGCCGTGCCGATCGTCAACGCGATTATCGACAAATGCCGCATCGTCAATCTCGATAAGGACATCGTTCTTCCCGAAACCGCAGACGAACTGGAAGCAGACGATCGAGACAACTTGGTTGGCAAAGTCTACATCCGCCTGATGGAAATCGAATCGCGCTTGTTGCCCTGCGGCCTGCACGTGATCGGCAAGCCACCCACAGCCGAGGAAGCGATCGCTACCTTGGTCAACATCTCGAATCTCGATCGGCCTGAAGAGGAGATCGTCGGCCTGCCGCGCATCATTGCTAGCAGCATCGGGCGCGACATTGATGACATTTATAAGAGCAGCGATCGCGGCAATTTGGCCGACGTGCAGCTACTGTTTGACATCAATCAAGCCGTCCGGCTGGCAGTCGCGGCAATGGTGAAGGAGCAAACCGACGCCGACGGTCGTGTGGCTCGCGTCACCAAGCTCAACTTCTTCAACATGGGCAAAAAGCGCCTTGGATCGAGTCGCTTCATGCCTCCGGATACGACAAAGTGGACGGCGATCTGCTCAAGCCGCTGTTTGAATACCTCGAATTTTGCCTCAAGCAAGTCGTCGCAGATAACGAACTCGGCGCACTGCTGAAAGCCCTAGAAGGCGAATATGTCCTGCCGGGGCCGGGAGGCGACCCAATTCGCAATCCTGACGTTTTGCCGACCGGAAAGAACATTCACGCGCTTGATCCCCAGTCGATTCCCACCACTGCCGCTGTCCAATCGGCGCAAATTGTAGTCGATCGCCTCCTCGCCCGCCAAGCCGCTGAGAATGAAGGTCGCTATCCTGAATCGATCGCCTTTGTGCTGTGGGGAACCGACAACATCAAAACCTACGGCGAATCTTTGGCGCAGGTGATGCTCTTGGTCGGCGTTCGTCCGGTTCCCGATGCTTTGGGACGGGTAAACAAGCTGGAACTGATTCCTTTGTCGGAACTGAAGCGGCCTCGTGTTGATGTGGTTGTGAACTGTTCGGGCGTATTTCGTGACTTGTTTATTAACCAGATGAATCTGCTCGATCGCGCCATCAAAATGGCCGCAGAAGCCGATGAACCACTGGAGATGAACTTCGTTCGCAAAACACGCACTCAAGCAGTCGGAAGACATGGGAATCAACCTGCGTCAGCTGCTACTCGCGTTTCTCGACGCCAGCGGCTCCTATTCTTCTAACATCAACCTGGCAGTGGAAAACAGCACTTGGGAAAGCGAATCAGAACTGCAAGATATGTATTTGTCTCGCAAATCGTTCGCTTTCAACTCCGACAATCCGGGCACAATGGAGCAGTCACGAGAAATCTTTGAAACAACTTTGAAGACGGTTGATGTCACGTTCCAAAACCTTGACTCGTCTGAAATTTCGCTCACTGATGTCTCGCACTACTTCGACTCCGACCCGACAAAAGTAGTCGCAACGCTGCGCGGTGATGGTAAGCAACCGCCTCGTTCATTGCGGATACGACAACGGCAAATGCTCAGGTTCGTAGCTTATCCGAAACCGTCCGCCTCGACGCCCGTACCAAAATGCTCAACCCTAAATGGTATGAGGGCATGTTGTCGCACGGCTATGAAGGCGTCCGCGAACTCTCGAAGCGGCTGGTTAACACGATGGGCTGGTCGGCTACAGCCGGAGCCGTCGATAACTGGATCTACGAAGACACCAACACGACGTTTATCCAAGACGAAGAGATGCGAAAGCGCCTGCTGAATCTCAATCCGCATTCGTTCCGCAAAATGGTCGGAACGCTGCTGGAAGTCAACGGTCGCGGCTACTGGGAAACCAGCGAAAGCAATCTCGATATGCTGCGCGAACTCTATCAGGAAGTCGAAGACCGAATCGAGGGCGTTGAATAGGTTCACTGCCTAATTGAAAAAGAAAATGACACAGAGAAATTTAATCTCTGTGTCATTTTTGTTAGGACGATCGATACTCCCGCACCTCCCGCTGCACACTGATGCCAATCTGCAATGCTTCCTGCAAAACCTGCTGATAGTCATTGGCGCGAGCGCTGACTGAAAGCGCTTCGATCGCCGCCAAATTGCTTTCGATATTTGCCACCAGATCGCCACTGCGAGACCAGTAAACCTCGATTTTCCCGCAGAATTTTCTCAGTCGATAGTCCTGCAACCAAGGTATCTCTCGTCAGGTTCAGTGCTGACAAAACCTGCTGGCGATCGCTCAGAGTGGCCGAAACGGACTGCTGTGAATTTTTGGCGGCATTGAGGCGATCGATCACTTCAATTGCACCCAATATTTGATTGAACTGATCAACTTCATCGAGCATTCGCAGCAGCGGTTTCATCTGCTGCACCCGACGCCACATATACAGATTCCAAGTAGTCAAAAGAACGATCGCGCTGCCCAATGTCGCTTGAAAAAACAGTAGGACAACGGGTAATTGGTCAAACGAATTAACTGAATTGCGAGTGACGGCAAATCCGATCGGCAAGGTGAAAATAAACAGCAGCGCAAACACCAAAACTTCGGTGAACAGAAATTGCAGCGATCGCGATCTGCTGCGAAAAACGGAGGGACGGTAGAAGCCACCAAAAATGCCGCCGACCAAAATATCGCTAACATCAAAGCCACTGATGCGTTCGAGTTCGCGATCGCTAATTTTGAGGTTTTCCAGGTCAGAATTCATTGATTGAATCCTAGCTGAAAAGATTCAGCAGTGCATTCCAAACTCCCGTAAAGAAGCTGCCTTCACGGGGTCGAAATAGCTCAAATTGTCCCGCAGAGCCGAAGAACGGTCGCAATGTCCAGCCAAGCTGACTGCCGACAAATCCGTACAAAATCAGCCAGAATTTGAGAATGTTGCGGCGAACTTTTGCCCCGTCGCCATCTGCGATCGGCTTCATCACCTGATAGAGAAACGACACGCCCAAAATTCCGGTTAAGCCAAAAATTGCCACGTTTAACAGCAGAAAAAAAGTCATAGTCATTCACCGTAATTAGAAAGAACAGCGTGACGGGCGCGAAACCACACAGCAAAATTGAAATTACAGAAACGGCGGTGAGCAAATAGGTAAAATGCTGCGCGATCGACTGCTTGGAGCCGAACAGTGCATTAAAAATGTACAGTGTCGGCAGGCAAACGAGCAGCGTAATTAAGTAGAGCGCAGGCAGTTTAATGGCCGAAGAAAGCATTTGCAGCGGACTATGAAATGTTCCAATAATTGCGCCATAAACGGCAAAGAAACAAAAGCTGGAAAGCAGCAAAGCTGAAATTTTGCTTTTAAGTCGCACCCCGTCGTGAACTTCTTCTAAAAAGGATTGGCGATCGCGCAGCAAAGTGACGACGGTTGAAAAATAATTCATGACGCTTTCCTTTCAAGTTATTGAATTGACGCGAACCAAACTTAGGATTCCCATCTCGTATCGAGTCTTCGATCGAGAAGTCTTGGTTTCTACACCGCCAATCGATCGAATTTCAGAAAAGTTAAAGGCGTGGCGCTTGAGTCGCGGTCAAGCCAGAGATTGCTACGATCGAGCTACCGATTTCATTCAAGCGATCGCTCCATGACTTCTTCCGCCGCATTTCCGCTCAACGTCCAGATTCAGGGCAGCGGCTACTCGATTCTTTGCCTGCATGGTCATCCGGGTTCCGCCGCCAGTATGTCCGTCTTTACCGAGCATTTGTCCCAGCGGTTCCAGACGATCGCCCCTGATCTGCGCGGCTATGGTCGCAGTCAGACCAGCGAACCGTTCACCATGCAAGACCACCTGATTGACCTCGAAGCGCTGCTCGATCGACTGAACACTGAGCGCACTTTAATCTTGGGCTGGTCGCTGGGCGGCATTCTGGCAATGGAACTGGCGCTGACCGGCGACTTCATCACCCACAAGTCCGCAAACATGCACCGATGCCTGTCCTTGCTGAGTGATCTGGCAGCCCCGGATGGCTGCTGGGTGGTGCGCGGAAACCATGACTATCCCGTGTCGCTGAAGGAAATGCGGGCGCTCTGCCGCGACTACGGATTCCGGCTGCTGGAGAACGAGCACGTGGTGGTCCGGCCGTCGCGGTTGAGGGGGATCATGCACCGGGAGGA
>JAAUTJ010000383.1 GCA_012031475.1 Leptolyngbyaceae cyanobacterium SM1_3_5
ACAAATCAGTACGCGCCAGCAGGAAAAAAGCGAAACAGCAGCGAAAACACGCCAAAACCGACCAGCAGCGCCCCAACTTGCAGGCGTAATCCAGCTTGACCAGCGGCGCAGTTCCAGCAGCTTTTTGATTGAAGCGGTGAAGGTTCCGGCCAAAATCAGCGGGGCGACATAGCCCGCCGTGTAAGCCAGCAGGAGAACGCTGCCCAAAATTGGATCGTGCGTGGTGGAAATCCAGGCCAGCAGCGTGGCAAGAACCGGAGTGCTACAGGGCGAAGCGACCACGCCAAAGGTTAAGCCAATCAGGTAAGATCGCACCCCTTCCGGCAGTTCCTTCGAGACCCATTCGATCGATCCCCAAGCGGGCAGTTGCAGCGGCAGAGCTTCCAGCAAATTCAGCCCCATCAAAATCGCGATCAGGCTGACGGCGATCGGCAGTCCTGCGCCGACCTGACCGTAAACCCCACCGACGACAGCCGCCAAAAACGCCCAAGATCGCCAAAGTCGTTGCTAGGCCAAGGGAAAACCAGAGCGATTGCGTGGCTGCTTGGAGGCGCGATTTTGCTTCATAGCCGCCAATGTAGCCTAATGTAATCGGCAGCATTGACAGCATACAGGGCGTCAGGCTGGTCAGCAGTCCGGCGAGGAAAATTGCGCCGACGCTCAGCACAGACAGATGCGTAAGCTGCGTGGAAACGATCGAATTGGCAAACTGTTGAAGCCAATAAAGCTGCTGTTGAACAAATTCGAGCATGAGGGCGAAAAGAAGTGCGCTACCTTCATTCTACTGAAGTGGGATGGGGCGAAGTGGAGGCGGGGCGAAGTGGGGTGGGGCTTCGGGCGATGGCTTCACCGCCTTCGGGCGACTGCGCTGCGATCGCTGCTTATCGAGCGATCGCACTTCCGCCTCGCTGCTTTCTCGCGCCACACGAATCAAAATTCCCGCTGCTAGCAAGCTGGAAATAACCGAGTTGCCGCCATAGCTGAGCAAGGGAAACGGCAGTCCGGTTGTCGGTAGCGTTCCAGTCACAACGCCGACATTGAGGAGGGATTGACCGACCAAAAGGACAACGACACCGATCGCCACCAGTTGATGCACCTGATTTTTGGCACGAATCGCCACGCGCAAGCCGACAGTGGCATAAGCACCGAGCAGCAGCAGCAAGAGCAAGCTGCCGACCAAGCCAAACTCTTCCGCAAACACGGCAAAAATAAAGTCGGTGTATTGAATCGGCAGGTAGTCTAGCTTTTGCTGCGACATGCCGTAGCCTGTGCCCCAAAAGCCGCCCGACCCGATCGCCAGCAAACTCTGGATCAACTGATAGCCATCGCCTGCGGGGTCGCTCCAGGGATTGAGAAACGACATCAACCGCCTGCGCTGATATTCCTTGATGCTGACGCTGATCACCGCCAAAATCAGTCCGCTTCCTGCCGCGCCACCCAGATACAGCCAGGGCAAACCCGCCGCCAGCGCAATCAGCCAGATCATCATGCCGCACAGTGCCGCCGTGCTGAGGTTCGGTTGCAGCAAAATCGCCGCCAGCGTTAGCGCAAAAATGCCAATCCAGATCAGGCGCGTTGACCATTTCAGCCGCTCCCACTGGCCGAAGATGCGAGCGCTTTGCAAAACGAGAAACGGCTTAATCAGTTCTGAGGGCTGCACGAGAAACGACCCGATCGCCAGCCAGCGCGTCGCCCCGTTGACGGTTGTTCCCAGTCCGGGCAGCAGCGTCGAAATAATCACGCCCAGCAGCAAAATCACAAACCAGTCTGCGATCCCCAAGATGTAGCGCAGCGGGGAATAGACGATTAAGTTAAAGCCGATCAGCGCGATCGCGATCGCCCCAATTTGCCGCTTGAAGTAAAACAGTCCGTCGCCCGTTTCGACATCCGCGACCGGATAGGAGGCGGAAAACAAAATCGCCAGACCGACAAAAATCCATAGGAACGTCAGCCAGCGCAACAGACGCGCTTCGATCGCCCAGTCTTTATCAGAAGCAAACCACAGCAGGCGGCGCAGATTCACAGGGGGAGGCGGATAAAAGTTGCTTGTCATCCTACCGCAAGTTCGATCGAAATCGGAGAGCTTGACGATCGTGTAGCATGTTTGTAGTATAAGTAGTATGACAAGACAACCCGCTTGTTGCTTGTCTTCAGCTTGACCATTCAACGATAAGGACACGATTCTATGCCTTACGAAGCGGTTAAATTCTCAACCGAAAAGCCTGTTTTGTCTTGGGCAAACCATGACTTGGGGCACGAAGAAATCAAGACGGCAAAGAACGTTGCTTCACTGCCATTCATCTTCAAACATGTCGCTTTGATGCCGGATGTTCACCTGGGTAAAGGTGCGCTAGTCGGCTCAGTTGTGGCAACGAAAGACGCGATTATTCCTGCTGCGGTTGGTGTTGATATTGGCTGCGGAATGTGTGCGGTGAAAACGCCGTTCAAAGCGGAACAATTGGAAGGCAAGCTGAAGAGAATTCGCCTGGATATCGAAGCTGAAATTCCGGTTGGCTTCAACGAAAACAAAGATGCCGACAAAATTGCTTCCAACTGGCAAGGCTGGAATGATTTCAAAGAATTACATTCCGGTGTGCAAAATTTGCAGACGAAAGCAATGCGGCAAATGGGATCGCTCGGTGGCGGCAATCACTTCTTAGAAGTATGTCTAGATACCGAAGAGCAAGTTTGGCTGATGCTACACTCTGGTTCGCGCAATATCGGCAATATGCTTGCCCAAAATCACATCAGCACCGCAAAGAATCTGGCGAAGCTGACGGATACTCGTCTTCCCGATCCAGATTTGGCTTACTTTGTGGCACAAACGCCAGAATTTGATGCATACTGGCGCGATCTACAGTGGGCGCAAGACTACGCTCGGATGAATCGCGAAGTAATGATGGCTCGCTTCCAGAAGGTGGTGAAAAAGCACTTGGCGGGTGGCAAACCGACGAAGGCATTGCTGCAAGTTAACTGTCATCACAACTACGCTGAAAAGGAAGTTCACTTTGGCGAAGAAGTGGTCGTGACGCGCAAAGGTGCGGTGCGATCGCAGCAAAACGACTACGGCATTATTCCTGGTTCGATGGGCGCAAAATCCTTCATTGTGAAGGGCAAAGGAAATCTGGAGAGCTATTGCTCTTGCTCTCATGGTGCGGGACGGTTGATGTCAAGAAATAAGGCAAAGAATGCTTTTACGCTTGATGACTTGATCGCTCAAACAAAAGGAGTCGAATGCCGAAAAGATGAAGGTGTTTTGGACGAAATTCCAGGCGCATACAAGCCGATCGATCAGGTGATGGCAAACCAGTCCGATCTGGTCGAAGTCGTGGCAACTCTGAAGCAGGTTGTCTGCGTCAAAGGCTAGCATTAAAGATCAACAAATGCGGGCATAAGCCTTCTTGTGTCCGCGAATTCTCTTTTGTCCGCAAGTTATCGCAAGCAATAAGGATGTCGGTTCAACTTCGATCAAATCTATCTAATTCGATTGCAACTGTCTGACAATTTCTTCAGCCAGATTTTTGCTCCAGACTTGTTCAAAGGGGCAAGATACCTGATTCGTTTCGTTTTGAAACCAGCCGATCGCTTCTTCCAATTGACTGATTGAGTAGGAATCGCGGATTAGCATTTTGGTGAGCAGTGATTCGACGATAAACGCCTGCGAGTCATTTAAAACAATCATCAAGTTGACCTCCTGAGTAATTTGCTGATCTTCAGAATAGGGCAAAACCTACACTAAGGCAATATCCCTAGATTTTAGACTTTGAAGCTAGGAACATAAGAAACTAGCCTTATGCGTGATCTAGGTCAATGTCGAAGCCAGCCAAGCCTCAGATTCGGGTGTATCTCCCAGAGGATACCGATCGATTGCTCAAGGCGATCGCCGGAATTAAAGACACTTCTGTCAATGCGATCGTGAATGAAGCGATCGATCGCTGGCTTGCCGACTCTGATCAGCAGCAGATAATCGAAAAGTTCAATCTCGATCGACTCGATGAAATTGGCGAATGATTAAGTGAGGCGATCGGCGATCCAGTAGATGATGGGAGCGATCGCCAGCGCAGGCAAAAATGAACCAATTCGTATCTTTGCCACTTCCAATAAATTGAGTCCCAAACCGACAATCATCAGACCGCCCACGCCTGTCATCAGCAGAACGGGAGCAGACGTTGCTGGATCGGGAATGGCTTGCGCCAAACTGTTCGCAAACAGGGAGATTGCGCCCTGATAAATGAGGACGGGCAACGCTGAGAAACCGACACCGATGCCGTAGCCGCCTGTGAGCGCAAACGAGGCTAAGCCGTCCATCGTGGATTTGAGCGTCAGCAGCGTATTGTCTCCGGTCAGGCCATTGTTGAGGCTGCCAATCAGGGCAAGGGGGCCAATGCAAAAGAGCAAACTAGCGGCCACAAAGCCTTCAGTGAATTTGCCTTGACCGCGAAATTTAATTTTCAGCCAGTCCCCGATCGATTCCAATCGTTTCTCAACCTGCAACCCTTCGCCCAGCAAGCCGCCAAACACGATCGAGAGCAGTCCCAAAATCACGCCTGCAATTTGTCCGCCCTTTGACTGATTGAGGCTTTCGGCCATATCGAAGCCGACAAATAAGGTGAGAATTCCGATCGCCTGCGGAATGATTTTTGCATGTCAACGGGCAGGCGTCCGCGCAGCAGCAAACCCATTCCCGTTCCAATTAGGACAGTGGCGACATTAATCCAGGTGCCGCTGGTTTTCATCCAAAAATTCAGCATTCGTGCGATCGAGTAGGCAACATGCTCGATCATAGCGAGATGGCGCAAATGGCTCGATCGCATTTGCAGGGGTTCAGACCGAAGCGCGAGCCGTTCCCGCAATGATGTCTCGAATGGCGCTCACCTGCTCACCATAGGCGCGATCGCTCAGCACTGCGGTTGCGCCTCGGTCGAAAGCGCGTCGAGTTCGATCCAGGATTTGCAGCCGCCGTAGGACGATCGAACCGGAATGTGGTGGGGCGGATCGACTCGAAACACGCGCAGCAGCAGGATATACAGCGGTTCGCGAGCTTTCCAGCGCAGGCGATCGCGCACAAAGGCTTCGTTCCAAACGTGAAGCGGCAGCAGGGCGGACACCACATCGGGATCGCTGACCTGAAAGACTTCTGTGATGTCGGCAAAGGCTTGGATCGTGACATTTTCAGGATGCCAGCCGGATTCAACGGGCTGCACCGCATCGGCGTAGGGAAGTTTGAGCAATTCCGGCTGCTGATGCTCGTAGGTGGGATAGAGCCAAATGCGATCGAACGCCACCGCAAACCGCCCGCCGATTTCGCGAATGCCGCCTTTTCGCAACAGCAGGATCGTTTCGCCGCGTACGAGTGCTTCGGTTGCCACTGCCCATTCTTTCAGTGCTGCGTTCAGTGCTGCGTTCGACATGGCCGTATGTCACCAGAAATGTGAATTGAGCTTAATCAATTGATGCCATCAATT
>JAAUTJ010000384.1 GCA_012031475.1 Leptolyngbyaceae cyanobacterium SM1_3_5
AGCCATTGGAGACGATCAGTCTGCCCTCGACACCGCTCGATCTGCTGCCTCACTGTGGCGGTCACGGGCATTAGCGCTACAGCCTTCAACGCTAACCAGTGCTTTCCCAAATCAGAAGGCACTGGTTTTTGGCTGGAATGGGCGAGCGCCGTGTTTAACCCAACAGCACTTTTTTAGAGATAATTCTGTCTTGCGAGGTTGATTGATCGACTCAAACCCGCCAAGCTCAAGATACACATTCTCAACCTTCGGAATGTATTTTCAAAAGCTGCTTAAACCGGATGGTCGATCGCTGACGCTCTACAGTCGGTTGCCCATTCCCGATGGAATCGTTGCTACCAGTCCCAGCAGTGAACCTGTGCAGGCAAATCCGCATTTGCGCTGGCATCCGTTGCGGGGCGAATGGATTGCCTATGCTAGCCATCGGCAGGGACGGACGTTTATGCCGCCGCCGCAGTATAACCCGCTGGCTCCGACGAAAAATCTTGAGTTTCCAACCGAATTGCCGGAGGGAGCGTATGACGTAGCCGTGTTTGAGAATCGCTTTCCTTCGCTCAGCGTTGCCGCGCACAGTCCGCCCGCCCAAATTGTGGAAACGCTTCCCGCCAATGGCGTCTGTGAGGTCGTTGTCTTCACTCAAGATCCGCAAGCTTCGCTGAGTTCGCTGCCGATCGATCGGCTTGAACTGCTGCTGCAAGTCTGGGGCGATCGCACTCAAACTATTAGCCAGAATTCGCAAATTCAGTATGTCTTGCCGTTTGAAAATAAAGGCGTTGAAGTTGGCGTAACGCTGCACCATCCGCACGGGCAAATCTACGCCTATCCGTTTGTGCCTCCGGTTCCCACTCGAATGCTGGCGACTCAGCAGACCTATTACCAACAGCATCAGCACGGACTTTTGCAAGATTTGATTCAGAAAGAGATCGATGACGATCGCCGGATTTTGTATCAGGATGAATGGTCGATCGCCTTTGTCCCCGTTTGCGCCCGCTACCCGTATGAAGTTTGGCTCGCTCCAATTCAGCCCTTAACAGGTTTCTCAGATTTGACGGCGCAGCAGCGACACAGTTTAGCAAAAGCTTTAAAGACCGTGACCCTCAAATTTGACGGCTTGTGGAATCGTCCTTTTCCCTATCTAATGGCCTGGTTTCAAGCACCAACCGATCGTGAACCGCACCCTGAATGGCACTTTCACGCCGAGTTTTATCCGCCCTACCGCACCCGCGATCGCCTCAAATATCTCGCCGGAACTGAACTCGCAGCCGGAATGTTTGCCAATGATGCTCTGCCCGAAGAAAAGGCAAAAGAGCTTCAGGCAGTCGCGATCGATCTTATACAGTGAGCCACTCTTCACATCATGACAACGCTATCAGAAGAAGTCGCTTATAAGCTGGCTCGAATGCACGAAGCACTGCATGAAACTGGCGCAACTGCAATTCGTTTGCGTGGCACAGATTGGTTTGCCTGGGCAACGGCAGGTGCATCAAATAGCGTCCTGCTGGCGGCAGAAACAGGGATTGCTGAGGTTTTTGTCACGTTGGAAACTGCTTGGATTTTGACGGATGAAATCGAAGCTCAACGCTTAATTGATGAGCAGCGAATCGATGATTTTCAGCTTCATATAACTCCCTGGGCAGAGGTTGCGAAGCGCGAAGCTTTTGTGCGTGAAGCGTCTAACAAGGGCAAGATTTTGAGCGATCGTCCAACCCTCAATGAGTCCACTTTGCCAGCAGCGCTGCTCCACCATAAGCGCATTTTGCTGCCAAGCGAAATCGATCGCTACCGTCGAGTTGGACGACTTGCCAGTGAAGCGATGACCGAGGCGATGTCTCAGGCACAGCCAACTTGGACAGAGTCCGAACTGGCCGGAGCGGGCGCGGCAGCAATGTGGTCGCGTGGACTGCATCCGGCTTTAACGCTGGTGGCAGGTGAACGACGCTTGCCGCTCTATCGGCATCCGCTGCCTACTCAAGAGGCGATCGGACGAGTGGCAATGATGGTGTTTTGTGCGCGAGGGGCGGGCTTATATGCAAATCTCACACGCTTTATTCACTTCGGTTCGCTTTCGTCTGAACAGGGAAAGCTGCATGAACAGGTACGAGAAATTGAAGCTGTTGCACTTCATCAGTCGCAGCCGGATACACAGTTGAATTCTGTGTATCAATCGATCGCTCAAGCTTATCAGCAGCATGGATTTCCTCAAGCAATTCGAGAACATCATCAGGGCGGAACAACAGGCTATCTAGCCAGAGAAGTTGTGGCAAATCCAGAGACAAATGATCCGCTAATGTCAGGAATGGCGATTGCTTGGAATCCCAGTTTACCGGGAGCCAAGATGGAAGATACGTTTGTGCTTCAAGCCGATGGAACTTTAGAGAATCTGACGTTTGATCCGAACTGGATCAGTGTAAATGTAGAAGGGCACGATCGTCCGATTCCATTAGAACTAGATTAATTGATAATGAATTTTCAGCAAGTATTTAACACGGCTCCTCAAGTCGAAGCTAGCGCCCCAGGAAGGGTAAACCTACTAGGGGAACACACCGACTACAACGATGGATTTGTATTGCCAACAGCAATTCCGCAGCAGACGATCGCATCGCTAGGACTGAGTGCAGACAATCAGCATCACTTTTACTCGCAAGAATTAGCACAACAGGTCAATATTGCCACAACTGACTCGACACCTAAAGGTTTCGCCAGCTATTTGTTCGGCTGCATTCGCGTTCTAGAAGCCAAACAAATTGTAGTTCCGCCGCTCAATGTTTTTGTCACTTCGACTGTTCCGATCGGCTCTGGGCTGTCTAGCAGTGCTGCCTTAGAAGTCGCAATGCTGAGAGGATTGCGATCGCTTCTGCAACTCGATCTCGATGACGTTCGGAATTGCCCAACTCGCTCAGCAGGCTGAACGCCAATATGCCGATGTGCAGTGCGGCATTATGGATCAGATGGCATCGAGCTTAGCAGATACTCATCACCTACTATTCTCGACACGCGATCGCTCGATCGTCAAATCCTTCCGCTTCCGCCCGAATCCGAAATTTTGGTTATCGACAGCGGCATTCCACGCACTTTAGCAACCAGCGGGTACAATCAGCGGCGGGCAGAATGTGAAGCTGCCGCTAAGCTGTTAGGCGTTGCAGCGTTGAGAGATGTCACTAATGTATCTGAGATCGCCAATTTACCTGCTCCACTTCAACAGCGTACCCGTCACGTCATCACCGAAAACGATCGCGTTCTAACTGCCCGCAACGGCATTGCTGCTAAACAATTTGGCGAACTGATGAACGCTTCTCATGTCAGCTTGCGCGATGACTACGAAGTGTCGATCGCTGGCCTTGATGCCCTTGTTGCCATTCTCCAGTCGCTCTCCGATGTGTTTGGGGCAAGGCTGACCGGAGCCGGATTTGGTGGAGCCTGCGTTGCGCTAGTTGCTGAAGGAAAAGCTGAGGCGATCGCTCACCGGGCGATCGCACAATACAGTCAGTTGGGATACTCTGGGCGCACCTTAGTTCCGTAGGCTAAATGTCAGTCAAGCCACTTTGATCAGCTTGTAAATTGAAGCCTTGTATTGAAAGCTACTCAAAAACTTATTGATAGTCTTTACTTCTGATAGACCATTCAAGATTGGTTCTTCCATAACCTTAGAAAAATACATCTTGTACAGCGCAATGTGTCAATGCAAACTGAACTAGCAGAACGAAAAATGGTGGATACAGAAACACCGCTGAATGTCGATCGCGGCATTGGCACAGCGGAAGAAGGTGCGTGATTTTTTGAAGCGATCGAGACAGCATTATCAAATATTAGGCAATGGATATCAAAGAATTTTTGCAGCGCTACGCAGTGAACAACTACAATTTCAAAAACTTCGATTTAGCAGGCGCAAGGCTAAGCTACACCAATCTAGCTGGTGCAGATCTTTCCGGTGCAAACTTGAGCAATGCACGATTGAATGGTGCTAATTTGCAGCGAGCAAATCTTCGTGGAGCAGATTTACGTGGAGCAGATTTGTGTGATGCCAACCTCAGCGAGAGTAATCTTGCTGATGCTAATTTGAAAGGCTCTATTTTATTACGAGCAAATCTCATAAATGCCAAGCTATCGGGCGCAAATCTGCAATGGGCATCTCTGACGAATGTGACACCAATCGATCTTGATTTGAGTGAGGCGATCGTGAAGCGAACGGTTATACCGAGAGGCTATGTTTCTTATCCCTGAGAAGCAGTAGCAAAGGGAAAAAATGAAAGCGATCGCCAACCCCAATCCCAAGCCACCAAACTTGCGCGTAGTCGCGCTACCGCGTTCTTTTGCCGCAGTTCTTCCTCAAAGCGACTCGGCAGCTTGATTGTTGAGATAGGCAATTTGCCAGTGGCGATCGAACAAGACAAAATCTCCGCGAATGCTGGTCAACACCTGTTGCAGTTTTGCCTCACTCGTTTCTGCCTGCTGGCGCAAAGCCTGTTCGCGTTGCAGGAGTTGTTCGCGCTCGGCTTCGACAGATTTGCGATCGTCAACGGTGAAGCTTCTCGATACAGTCGTAGTGTGATGACAGTCGCCTTGGCAAAACAAAGGGCGATCGCTCCGAAAAAACGATCGCCCTCTTCAGTTCCAATTTCAAGCAGTGCTATTTAATAAACAGCATTTCCTGATACTTGGGCAGCGGCCACAAATCATCAGCAACGTCGCCTTCGATCGCGTCTGCAAATTCGCGCACCTGATCCATCAGAGGACGGAGCGTTTTGGCGCAATACTGCATATGTTCTTCGATCGAATCGAAGTCGTGTTTGGCGATCGCATTGTCGAGCTTGCTAATCGAATCCATCATCTTTTGAGTCAAACCTGCAACCTTTTCAGCGCTTTCTTGCTCAAATGCAATGCCGATTTGCTTCAGATTATTGATGCTGGCTGCTAGCTCTGACAGATAGCGGAAAGCGGCAGGATAAATCACCGTTTTCGCCATGTTAACCACCAGCTTGGCTTCCATCAAAATTACCTGAATGTACTGCTCTGCATACACATCAAAGCGGCTTTCCAGTTCAGAGGCAGACAGCACTCCGGTTTTTTCAAACAGTTCCTCAATGTACTTTTCTTTGAGGACGGGCAGCGCGTCGGCAGCGTCGGCAAATTTAACAGCCCGCGCTCCTCAACCGCCATTTTGTGCCACTCTTCGGAGTAGCCGTTGCCGCCAAACACGACCGCGCTGTGATTTTCCATCACTTCTTTAAGGACGGTGAAAGCGGCAGTTTCCAAGCTTCCTGTTGCCATTTCAGCTTCTAGCTTGTCCGCCATCCAGGTGAGCGAATCGGTCAGAACCGTGTTCATCGCGACCAAGGGGCCAGAAACCGACTGATTTGATCCGACAGCGCGGAATTCAAAGCGGTTGCCCGTGAAGGCAAAGGGTGAGGTGCGGTTGCGATCGCCCGGATCTTTCGGGAATTCCGGCAGCGTCAAAACGCCCAAA
>JAAUTJ010000385.1 GCA_012031475.1 Leptolyngbyaceae cyanobacterium SM1_3_5
GCCGCAAATTGTTGACACGATCAAAGTCACGAGTGCCACAGGCCAGCAAATCGAAGGCCGCTATGTGGAATTCGTGCTTTTTGCCGGAAATGCTGGCAACTCGCCGGATCAAAGCCGCCACGCGCAAAATTGTCAACGCAATGGCACACGCGCAAAAGCACGGCATTAACATCACCGCTTTGGGTGGCTTTTCGTCGATTATCTTCGAGAATTTCAACCTGTCGCAGATCGGTCAGGTGCGAAACGTGAAGCTGGAGTTCGATCGCTTCACGACCGGAAACACCCACACGGCCTACATCATCTGCCGACAGGTCGAGCAGGCTTCCAAACAGTTGGGCATTGACCTGTCCAAAGCGACGATCGCCGTTTGTGGGGCAACCGGAGACATTGGCAGTGCGGTTTGTCGCTGGCTTGATGCCCGCACCAATGCGGCTGAACTGCTGCTGATTGCCCGTAACCCAGAGCGCCTGCATGATTTGCAAACGGAACTGGGGCGCGGCAAAATCATGGATTTGGAGGAGGCGCTGCCGCAGGCGGATATCGTCGTTTGGGTCGCGAGTATGCCCAAAGGCGTCGAAATTGACACCACGACGCTGAAGCATCCCTGCTTGATGATTGACGGCGGCTATCCGAAAAATCTCGGTACAAAAGTCAAACATCCCGATGTGCATGTTCTCAATGGCGGCATTGTCGAACATTCACTCGACATTGACTGGCGAATTATGAGCATCGTCAACATGGATGTGCCCGCCCGTCAGCTATTTGCCTGCTTTGCCGAATCGATGCTGCTGGAGTTTGAAAAGCTCTACACCAATTTTTCCTGGGGACGCAATCAAATCACTCTGGAAAAAATGGATCTGATCGGGCAAGTGTCGGTGAAACACGGTTTTCGACCATTGCTGCTACCTGCATAAACTGCTGCCCGCATAAACTGTTACCCGCATAAACTGCTGTCGGTCTAGCCGATCGCATTCAAGGTGCAGCCAGAAATGCAATCCTGCTGCACCTTAGATTTTGTGAATTTTGCCGTTCGACTGTAAACTAATTGCGATCGAAAACGCGCAGCACCCGATGTCTAGACTTGCACTGATCAAAATGCTCGATCGCCAAAAGGTTCAAAGTGCGATCGTGCCGCTGGTTTTAGCGATCGTCGTTTGGGCGGCTCATTTTTATCACTACCAGCAGTTTTCGCTGTACTACGAAGACTATTCGCGAATTCCGACGGCGATGCAGTGGGAATGGTCGCAAATTTGGGAATTTTGGGCAGAAATTCCCGAAGCGATCATCGAAGCAGAGTTTGAAGGCCGTCCCCTGCATCCCGGCTTGATTCGGCTGCTGGCGCGGTTGGGTGAACAGCTTGGCGGCTTGCCTGCAATTTACCGCGTCGCTTACGCAATCAATCTATTGAATGTCTTGCTGTTTTACAAGCTAATTCAGCGATCGACCCGTTGGCCTTTTTTGCCGTGACCAGTGCCCTCGGTTTTGCTTTATTTCCGGCAAATCAAAATCATGCGTTTCTAACAAGCGCTTTGGGCGTTATGCCCTCGCTCACTTTGCTGCTGATTGCGTTTCATTTGTATTTGACCAATCGCATTTCTACAACTGCTAGCTCTTATTTGGTTATCTTCATTTCTCTATTTTGCTATGAGAAATTTCTACCGCTGTTTTGGGCGGCACCGCTACTGAAAACAGATTGGAAGTGGAGTCGGCAATCGAGGCGAGAACTGATTCGACATAGCTTTATTCTTGGATTGATGCTGTTTGCTGTCGCGCTGCTTCGCAAGCTGGCTGGCGCTAGTGCAAGTGACAAAAGCAGTGACGCTGGGACCTGCGATCGCTCTAATCGCCTTTGTGCAGCAAGCGGTTCAAGCACTAACCAGCCTGAGGGGAGAATCGATCGTTCCGTTGGCTTTATTGCTAGTCGCGATCGCTTACTGTCTGCACCGCTCTCGATTGTTTTGCTCTAAACCAGTTCAAACTGAGCATCAATTGGAAAGTCCCGATTCATCCGATTCAAATGCCTGCCTGAAAACGCTAACTCGATGGTCAGTGATTGGCTATATTACGCTGACTTTGGGATATGTCCTCACTTTATCAGGTGCAAATGCCGATGCAGTATTCCAAGTACAGGAAAGACAATCACTCGTTCATGTTGCTGCCGTGTTTGGAGCAGCGATTATCTGCGGATGCGTTGCTGTCTAATTCATTTTTCCTGACTCGTCGTTTTCACAAAAAGATCTTCTCAACAGTTGGACTATCAATATTTTTCACTCTGCTTGTTGTTGCTGGTCTGGGCATACAGCAAAACCTAATCATGACTGGACAGTTACAGCGCACCTTTTGGACGCAGGTTTCCAGACTTTGCCCTGACATGACCGAGAATACTGTTATTTTGATGGAGTTTAATGATGACAGCTACGATCAAGGCATCAGCTTTGGTGGAAGATTTCCTCGAATTCTGGGCTACATCTACAAATTTCCAGATAGGTGGACAGATGAGCGAGATTTTCGTCAGGCAACTCAGCCAAAACCTCACAGAATGGTGAATGGTTGGCGGGAACGAGTAACACTAGGTGATGATAATCAAATCAAAATTACGGCGGACGAAGTGTTGGGCAGAGACTTTCAACCCCGGTTTTTTAGCTCCAACACAATTTTACTTACCGTTCAAAATAACCTCTTGACTCGTCAAACAGAATTGGTTCTGAAAAATATAACGCTGCCGCTCAAGCCAAACAATAGCTCATTTGAAATGCCACCTTATCGATCGAATGTGCTATTTGACGATTTGATCATTCCCTAAGCTGAGGCAGATTCTGTTAGGCTAACTTGCTGATCGCTCGGCTGCTGGCCGGATGCGGTAAGGCGCGATCGTGTAGCCTGAAACGATTCTTGGTTCTCCAGCTTTCACCAAGCACTGACGAAACTGCTCGGTTTCAGCCGGAAAAACACCAAGCCACTCGTCTTTCACGAGGTAGATCGTGTTGGATGCCAGCACTTGGGGAATGCAGCGACGGCAGCGGACTCCGGCTCGGTCTAGCCGACTGCTGCGCTGGGCAGGCGGAGCATCAAGTGGCGGACAGGGCGTTTTGCCTCTGCGATCGCGGGGTGTGCAGTTGAGGTTGGCCGGATCGACGCTGCACAAGATGTACGATCGCCAGTAATCTCCAATAAATCCGGCATTTCCCAGAGCTTTGATTTCCTGAAGCTGCTCAATTTGCGCGATCGGCTTTTCAAAGCTGTAGAGATGAGGTGGCAGACTGAGGCTTGATGCGATCGCCGTCATCAGCATCAAAACAGTTGCAAGGCGGGCAAGGTTAACAGGTAAGGCTTCCACCAATAGCAGCACCACCAGCCACGTCATCGCATAAATCACCACAAAATAGCGCAGATTTAAGCCGTTGCGATAAACCCAAAATGAAATCAGCAGCAGCGGCATTCCGATCGCGATCGTGCCAAAAGATAAATAGAACCAGGGAGAGATCGATCGCAGGATTTTTTGGCGATGAACCGCGATCGCCCAAGCTAGATAGCATAATAGAATGACAGCAAAAATCGCGTGCCAGCTTAAAAACAAATTGTTGGCTTGAAAGGTGAGCGTATTCCAAATTGAAGTGAGCAATCGCCGCAGCATATCGATCGATTGTTCTGCCGTAGCAAACGAACTGTAATTACGCCGTGAATTGGCATTGCTTTTGGCAAATTGAACAAATCCGAAGCCCAGCCCAGCCGTTAGCAGGACGATTGCCGCATTCCAAACCGCCGCTTTTTCGCGCAACTGCCACGCTTTGTAAAGCCGCCAAACTCCCCACAAACTTAACAAAAATAGAACCACGATCGTAAAATCAGACACCCACAAGCTGAGAAACAAACAGGCCGTTGCGGTTATGAGCAGCAGCCGTTTTTGCCACAGGGTTTTTGTTAGGAAAAGCCGATCGATCGCCACGCAAGCCAGCCCAATCATCGCCATTTGCGCGTTGTAAGGCTGACCGATCGAAATCAGTTCGGTAAAGGGAGCCAGCGGCAAAAACCACACCAGCGCCAGTGCAAAACGCGAAACGCTGCGGCGCAGCAAACTGGCAAAGCAAAGGTAGCCCACAATCAGCAGCCCGTACTGCACAATTGACACGACTGTAACAACAGGCAGCGGCAAAAATTTTGAGCAAAAAATGGCTTAAAACCGGAACCATGCTGCCCAAGCGGTCTTGCCCCCAGTAATAAAAATCGCTCGGCAGCTTCAGTGATAGGCCATCAGCACATGAACGGCATTATCTGAATTGAGCGAGGGCGAAAAAACAGCGGCCAGCGATCGAATCGAGAGCAAAACGATCGGTATAATCAGCCCGATCGACAGCCAATTCCAGTTGCGATCGCTTGATAAACGGTCGATCGTCATGGTTGCTCCTTATTCATGCAAAGATTCGATCGATGAGACGCGAAAACGAGCATTAAATGTTTCGGGGTGAAGTTGCGATTTAGCGCGAGAACAAATTGTATTTCAAAATGCAGTAGATCGCCCGAAAACCATCTTTCCAGCCAATTTTTTTGCCTTCTTTGTAGGTGCGTCCGTAATAGGAAATACCAACTTCATAGATACGGCAACCCATTCTTGACACCTTTGCTGTGACTTCTGGCTCAAAACCAAAGCGATTTTCGCGAATTCGCACGGCCTGGATTACCTCACGCCGAAATGCTTTATAGCAGGTTTCCATGTCCGTGAGGTTGATGTTGGTAAACATGTTGGACAGCAGCGTGAGAAACTGATTGCCAAGCATATGCCAAAAATACACGACGCGATGTGGACGATCGCCCACAAAACGCGACCCAAACACGACATCTGCTTTGCCATCTAAAATCGGCTGAATCACGTGCGGAAATTCTTGCGGATCATATTCCAAATCGGCATCCTGCACGATCACAATGTCGCCCGTTGCCGCAGCAAATCCACTCCGCAGCGCTGCCCCTTTGCCTTGATTTTGGTGGTGATAAATCACCTGATCGACTTCGGATTCGATCGTCGATCGCAACAGGTCGCGTGTTCCATCGGTTGAGCAATCGTCCACGATGATCACTTCAATCGCCTCGATCGGAGCGGCTTTCACGGCTTTGACCACTTGGGAAATTGTGCCGAACTCGTTATAGCAGGGGATGACGACAGAAAGCTTCATAGGGCAGCCAACAGGGGGTATGAGGTCGATCGCAAACTTTGGAAAAAATCAGCCGCAGCCGCGAAAGGATCTGGCAGCAAACAGTGTATCGGGCTGCGTCCGATCGGGTCAATCCAATCAATCGTCCAGAGGCGACGAAGCCATCGCGCCCGCCCAGTTGACGCAAAGGAAAATTCCCTTGTGCCGCTATGCTAAAGATTGAACGATTGGGTGACAGGTCGATCGATTTTCTTTGTGAAAGCTAGGAGTTGTCTGGGCGACATGGCAGTGACAGAACGTCATGGACCG
>JAAUTJ010000386.1 GCA_012031475.1 Leptolyngbyaceae cyanobacterium SM1_3_5
GCGAAACCGCCGCCTGCCCAAGCACAACTCGACTGGGCAAAAGCCGCCTACGAAAATATTCGCCGCAAACAGGCCGAAGCTGCCGCCGCCGCGCCCAAGCTCAAGCTGCCGAGCCTGCGGTTGAACTTGAACCACCGATCGCAGGCGACGAATCGATCGCCCCACCCGAAGCCACAGAACCAGCACCAATTTCCCCGCTTGAACCCGCCGCGATCGAATCAACCGAAGCCGCCACCCAATCTCCAACCCCCTTCTGGATGCAGGCCGAGACCGATCGCCAAGCCCGCCTTGAGCGAATTAAGGCCGAAGCAATTATCGAAGAAGAACCCGCCGCTCCGGTTGCCGCTCCCACAACGGAAACTGATTTCACGCTAGACGAAAAGTTTCCTGTGGTCGGCAGGGGTTTTGGCAAATCAAGGCCGCACTCCAGAGCAAATTTCGATCGAAGAAATCACCTGGCTGAAGCGGTTGCGGCAAGGCTTGGACAAAACCCGCCGCAGTTTGGTGAATCAGCTTCGGGCGATCGTCGGTCAGGGGCCACTCAATCAAGATGCCGTTTTAGAAATCGAATCGCTCTTGCTGCAAGCGGATGTGGGCGTGGAAGCGACCGACTACATTATTGACGCCCTGCAAAACAAGCTGCGATCGGAAACGCTGCCGCCTGCTGAAGCGATCGCCTACCTGAAGCAAATTTTGCGAGACATGCTCGATCGACCCGGCGGCAAGGGAATCAATCCGACCTTTGCGCCAGAAAAAGACACGCTGAATATTTGGCTGATCACCGGAGTCAATGGTGCGGGCAAAACGACGACGATTGGTAAAATTGCCCATATCGCGCAGAAGTCCGGCTATCGCACTTTGATTGGCGCGGCGGATACGTTTCGGGCGGCAGCCGTGCAGCAGGTGAAGGTGTGGGGCGATCGATCGAGCGTCGAAGTGATCGCCAATCCGGGCAAAAATACCGATCCGGCGGCGGTCGTGTTCGATGCAATCACTGCCGCTCAATCTCGCAACACCGAATTGCTGCTGGTCGATACGGCAGGCCGCTTGCAGAACAAGAAAAATCTGATGGACGAACTGAGCAAAATTCGCCGCATCATCGACAAAAAAGCGCCCAACGCCAAGGTCGAATCGCTGCTCGTTCTCGATTCCACCTTGGGACAAAATGGACTGCGACAGGCGGAAGTGTTTTCGCAGGCGGCACAGCTTAGCGGTGTGGTTTTGACGAAGCTGGACGGCACGGCCAGAGGTGGGATCGCTCTTGCAGTCGTGCAGCAGCTGGGCTTGCCGATTCGGTTTATCGGCGCGGGAGAAGGTATCGAAGATTTGCGGCCTTTTTCCAGCTACGAATTTGTTGAGGCGCTCTTAAGCGGCTAGGAGAGGAATATGCTGCCGATCGATTTGTTTTCCCGATCGCTGCCTCGGTGCAGTCGCGGCTGGCTTCTGGCGGCGATCGTGGCTGGGCTGATTCTGCTGACCACTCCGGCTCAGAGTCAGTCTGCCAGTCCGACGGCGATGCCATCGCCATCGCCGTCGCCCGCTGTGATGCCGAGCGTTCCAGTTTTGGATCTCAACAGCTTATTTTCTAACCGCACGAATTCGACTTCACGCGGAGTTGTGCGGCTGGATGGTCGCAAGCTGTTTACGGTTGCCGCTCCTGCTCAGCCCGCTGCGCCTGCTCAGGGAAATAATCGTCCCGCTCAGCAAACTCGCCCCGACGACCCGATCGATCTCCGCATCGAAGCGATCGAAGAGCGACTACAAACCATTGCCGATAGTGATTTCGATGCAGACAGCTTGCGCGTCACGAGCGAAATCGATCGCAGCAGTCGGCTTCCCGTCCTTTCGGTGCGCTATCGGGTGAATGGGCGCGATCGCACTCAGGAAATTCTCACCGTCACCACGCTCGACACCGACATTCACGCCACCGATGCCGATACCTTGGCGAGTGAGTGGTCAGAGGAGATTCGATCGGCGCTCGTGCGGGCGCGATCGGAACGGCAACCAAACTATCTCCGGCGGCAAGCTTGGACGGCAGCGGCGATTTTGCTGGGAATTTGTTTGGTCAGCGCTTTGCTGGCAGCGCAACAGCGACGGCTGGCAATTCGGCGGCAAGCCCTCCTCTCACAGTCGCGCACCGAAAAACAAGAGCTTTCAACGATCGCATCTGGAACCGATACGGGAACGCACACCGCTCTGCTGCAAGAGCAGGCTTGAAAATCGCGAACAGCGGGGCATTGTCGAAAATTCAGCGGCGGCTGTTGCAGTTGGGGCAGATTGCCACTTGGGGCGGCGGCGGACTTTTGATTTTGGGATTGTTTCCCTTCTCGCGCCGCTGGCAGCCGATCGCCATCAATCTTGTCCAGATTCCGCTGAAAATTCTGGCGATCGCCTTTGGCACCTATCTGGCAATTCGGTTTAGTGGTGTCCTGGTCGATCGACTTTTCCTGCTGCTGCAAGACAGTACGAGCATTGCGCCAGAAGCGTCTCAGCGCCTCGCCCTCCGCTTTTCCACGATTTCTCGCGTTGGCAAAAGCATCATTGCCGTTTTTCTGCTGGGTTTAGGCGTGATCATTGCCCTCTCGGTGATTAATGTACAAGTGGGGCCATTACTCGCAGGTGCGGGAATCATCGGTTTGGCAATTTCGTTCGCCTCGCAAAGCCTAATTAAAGATATTTTGAACGGCTTTTTTATTCTGTTAGAAGATCAATACGGCGTTGGCGATGTAATTATTGTCGGGGAAGTTTCGGGCTTTGTTGAGAATATGAATCTGCGAATTACGCAGTTGCGAAACGAAGAAGGGCGGCTAATTACGATTCCAAATAGCGCGATCGCCATTGTTCAAAACTTGTCAAAAGAATGGTCGCGAGTGGATTTACGAGTTGATGTTGCCTACAGTGCTGACCTCGATCAGGCACTTGCTTTAATCGAGAAAATTGCTCAGGATATGAGCCGCGATCATCCCTGGAGCGATCTCATCCTCGAACCGCCTTTACTGTTGGGTGTCGATGAACTCGACAATGCGGGCGCGACCGTTCGATTGTGGATTAAAACGCAGCCGCTTAAACAGTGGGAAGTTGCTCGCGAATATCGCCGCCGCCTCAAAGTCGCATTTGACAAGGCCGGAATTCCGTTTGGCATTCCTCAGCAAGCGCTGATGCTGCACAGCGAGATGTCCGACGATGATCCGAAAAATTCTCCCGTCACGCGCATTCAGGATAAATAGTTTTTGTGCAAGAAGCGCTACGGTTCAGAGTCTAACTGATACTGCCCCTCAAACACTTCCTGCCAGGAAAGCGATCGCAATTCGCAAGTTTTCCGCATTTCAACTTCTGCCTGCTGTACCGATCGCTGAAAGCATTTGTTCCAAATTGATTCTAGATAGGCTTGATTAATGCTCGGCATTTCTTCCCGACTATCTTCAATTTCATTTGAGCCAAATAATCCTCACTGCCCAGATCACGCTACGTCGATCGGGCTGACACTTCCACTTAATAATGTGGCTCATCAAGCGAACCAGTTGGCTTCTCACCGCTTGCTTTTCAGACCGACCCATTGCTTCAACTAAAGTTTGAATTCCCGCCTTGGCTTCGCTCAAATTGCCGGATTGCAAACAGTTCTGAATCGCGATCGCCGTTTATGGTGCGAAGCTGTTGCCAGTTCTTCCCAATTGATCTGAGTCTGCATTTCGATCGCCAAAATGACTATTTCTTACTATAAAGCTTTAACGAATGTCACAGCGTAATAAGAATCGTTGCGATCGACACTCGATAAAACTGTAGAAAATCGCTCAATTTCCCAGTAGGAAAGAGATTGAGCGATCGCATCCCCTTGTTACAAAATCGCAGTCCTGACTCACAACAGGGGCTATCTCTGAGACAATCAAAACGCTGATGCCCATCGCTACGGGCAATTTCTAATGGAGAATTCGATATGAAATTGGCCTACTGGATGTATGCTGGCCCCGCGCACATTGGTACGCTCCGCATCGCCAGTTCTTTCAAAAACGTCCACGCCATCATGCACGCTCCGATCGGCGATGACTACTTCAACGTGATGCGATCGATGCTGGAGCGCGAACGCGATTTTACTCCCGTCACGACGAGCGTGGTCGATCGCCACGTTCTCGCCAGAGGTTCGCAGGAAAAAGTCGTAGATAACATCACGCGCAAAGATGCCGAAGAAAATCCGGATCTGATTGTGCTGACGCCAACCTGCACATCGAGCATTTTGCAGGAAGATTTGCAGAACTTTGTTCAACGCGCTCAAATCGAATCCAAGGGCGATGTGATGCTGGCGGATGTGAATCACTATCGCTATAACGAACTGCAAGCTGCCGATCGCACCCTGCATCAAATCGTTCACTTCTATTTGGAAAAAGCCCGCAAAAAAGGCCAGCTTCCTGAAGGAAAAACTGAGAAGCCTTCGGTGAATATCATTGGCCTTTCAACGCTCGGTTTTCACAACAATCACGACTGCACCGAACTGAAGCGATTGATGGGCGAGTTGGGAATTGAAATCAACGAAATTATTCCCGATGGCGCATCCGTTCACAACCTCAAAAATCTGCCTCGCGCCTGGTTTAACCTGGTTCCCTACCGTGAATTGGGCATGGCAACGGCGCAATATTTAGAGCAGGAATTCAACGTTCCTTGTGTCGATATTACGCCAATGGGCGTGGTGGAAACGGCGCGATGCATTCGCAAAATTCAGCAGGTGATTAACGCGCAGGGCGCAAATGTTGATTACGAAGCGTTCATCAACGAGCAAACGCTGCATGTCTCTCAGGCGGCTTGGTTTTCGCGATCGATCGACTGCCAAAACCTCACAGGTAAAAAAGCCGTTGTCTTTGGAGATAACACTCACGCCGCTGCGCTGACCAAAATTTTGCTCGCGAAATGGGAATTCACGTCGTCTGGGCAGGAACCTACTGTAAAATATGATGCCGACTGGTTCCGCGATCAGGTGAGCGAATATTGCGACGAAGTGATCATCACTGAAGATCACGGCGCGATCGGAGATGCGATCGCCCGCGTCGAACCGTCTGCGATTTTTGGAACGCAGATGGAACGGCACGTCGGCAAGCGCTTAAATATTCCCTGCGGCGTGATTGCGGCTCCGATTCACATTCAAAATTTCCCGATCGGCTATAAGCCATTTGTCGGCTATGAAGGCACGAATCAAATTGTCGATCTGATCTACAATTCCTTCACGTTGGGCATGGAAGATCACCTGCTGGAAATCTTTGGTGGACACGACACCAAAGAAGTGATTACGCGGGGAATGTCTGCCGATTCTGATATGAACTGGAGCAAAGATGGACAGGCGGAACTGAATAAATTCCCGGTTTTGTGCGCGGCAAGGTGAAGCGAAATACTGAGAAATTTGCATCGCGATCGCAACTTTCGGAAATCACCGCTGAAGTGTCTTTACGCGGCCAAAGAAGCCGTCGGC
>JAAUTJ010000387.1 GCA_012031475.1 Leptolyngbyaceae cyanobacterium SM1_3_5
TTGACTTCGTGTCAACAATTTGCGGCGGCGCGCTGCACCAAAAATCAAGTCCCTGGTCGGCGTATTCGGGGTATCCTAATTCGCGGGCGACAGATTGGGCGTGTTCTAGGCTTGTGAGATGACCGATTAAACCAAACATGAATGCTGTGATATCCCTATCGATCCGGCTGAAAATGGGTGCAGGCAGCTTTCGCTCTTAAAGCAATATCGCATAAAAAAAGGCGGTACAAAAATTCACGATCGCTCCCGCACCAAAATCTTCTGGAAACCTTGACGTGAAGCGGAGAAATTAAGTTGCACTGCTTTCCTGATGCGATCACCCGATTGATCGCGCCAAGAGCGGTGCAGCCTTCAGCAGCTTCTGCGTATAGGGGTGCTGAGCATGAACAAAAATCTCATGCGTGGTGTTGAGTTCGACGATTTTTCCGGCCTGCATGACGGCGATCCGATCGCACAAAAATCTGGCGACCCAAAGGTCATGCGTGATGAAAAGATAGGTCAAGTCAAATTCGCGCTTCAGTTCCAGCATCAACTCAAGCACCTGCGCCTGAACGCTGGCATCCAGCATACTCACAGGCTCATCGCAAATCAGCAGTTTGGGGCGAGTGATCAGGGCGCGGGCGATCGCGACGCGCTGCTGCTGCCCGCCGGATAGATCGCTTGGATAGCGCTGATAGTAGTCGTCTACGGGTGTGAGTCCGACGCGATCGAGCATCTGTTCAACTTGTGCTTTGGCTTCAGTTGGGCTTGCCAATCGGTGAATCAAGAGCGGATCGGTGATGCTTTGTCCGACCGTCATTTGCGGATTCAGGCAGGCATGTGGATCTTGAAAGACCATTTGCATCTGGCGACGCTGGGCACGAAGGCTCGATCGCGGCAGAGTAGTTAAATCTTGTCCCAAAAATTCCACTCGTCCCGCAGTTGGGCGGACAAGCTGCAAAATCGATCGGGACAACGTACTTTTACCGCAGCCCGATTCGCCCACGAGTCCGAGAATTTCACCCGGATACAGGTCAAGCGTGATGTCATCTACGGCTTTGATCGTGCGATCGCTTGCCTTCGAGAACCAGCGGGATACAAAACTTTGCTCTAGCGTGTAGTGCTGCTGCAAGTTCTGTAGATGCAGCAAAGGGGGCACATCAGCGGCAGGTAGGGCGGCAGGCGTGGCGGCTTGCAGGTGCAAAGCAGAATCGAGCAGCGATCGCGTATATTCATGCTTCGGCTCCGTCAAGACCGTTTGCACTACTCCGGTTTCCACGATCTTTCCGGCATTCATCACGGCAATGCGATCGCAATATTCCCCAACCATTGCCAGATCGTGCGAAATCAGCAGCAGAGCCAGATCGCGGTCGCGACACAATCGCGTCAATTCCTGCAAAATCTGCGCGGAAACCGTGACATCTAAACTGGTCGTGGGTTCGTCAGCGACGATCAGCTTGGGGTCGAGCAAGAGGGCAAGGGCGATCGCGACGCGCTGCCGCATTCCGCCGCTAAACTCGTGCGGATATTGTCCCCAGCGCGTGGCGGGAATTTTGACGGCTTCCAGGGTGGCGATCGCCTTGTCTTTCGCGATCGTTTTGGACAAGTGCGGCTGATGAGCCAGCAAGGTTTCGAGGCAGTGATCTCCGATCGTCATGACCGGATCAAGCCGCGTCATCGGGTCTTGAAAAATCAGCGCAACGGCTTCCCCTCGGAATTTGCGGAGGCGATCGATCGAAAAAATCAAAAATCGATTCACCTGCGAACAAAGCGCGACCCTCGACCCGACTGCCCGACGGCAGCAGCCGCATGACGGCTCGGCCTAACGTCGATTTGCCGCAGCCCGATTCACCAACGAGTCCTAATTTTTCGCCGGGAGAAAGCTGGAAGGAAACGTCATTAATTGCCCAGGAATCGATCGAATTACGATTCGTGCGCGGATAGCCGACCCGCAAGTTTTCAACAATGAGTAAAGGTTCAGTCATCCGAGGCAGCGATCGTTTTGCTCTGCGCTGTCATTATACGGGTTTGACCTGTTGGGGCGAAGCATTCGGCTAGGGGACTGTGGAGCTTCGTGAAAGTCGTTGGCCGAATAGCTTCGCCCTTACGGGGACAGCTAGCTGCTGCGGATGGGTGTGCCGCAAGGATAAGTCGCGACAGGTTTGGCGTGGGGAGGCGCGATCGCCCTCACCTTTTCAGCCAGATCCTCGGACGGTTTCGCTTGGGCTGCGAGGTAATCCTGCCGCAGTTTTGCCAGCAGTTCGCCACGTCGATCGAACAGGCGCTTCAGTGGACGGGCGGGCGTTTGGCTGATCACGTAGGCGGCCATGATGGGGAGGGCGATCGTGCTGTCGGTGTAGCAAACGACCGTGTTGGGCAGTTCTTCGGGATCGACCTTGCCCCAGCTTACGGCTTCGTTGGGTGTTGCGCCGGATAGTCCACCTGTGTCCGGTCGAGCGTCGGTGATTTGTACAAAATAGTCGTGGCCGCGCTCTTCCAGGCCGAGGACTTCGTGAAGCTGCGGCTGCGTTTGCAGCAGGAAGTTTTTGGGACTGCCGCCGCCGATGATCACGGCTGCGCTTTTGCCCTCGACACCCGGAATGCCGGAATCGCGGGCGGCGTAGACGAGCGCCGCCGTTTCGTTCACGTCCAAAGAGGGATCGATCACCAGCGCAGAGCCTTCCAGGGAAAGTGCAGCAACGTTCATGCCGATCGAGCTATCGCCCGGAGACGAGGTATAGACCGGAACACCGCATTCATAAGCGGTTGCCAGCAAGGAGGGATGCGGAACGCCAAGCTGTTTCTCGATTTGGTGGACGGACTGGCCGAGCAGATAGTGAAATTCCGCCGTGCCCATCCGCTTTTGAAACGGGGCCGCCCTGAGCAGTTCGCGCAAGAAAGCATCGGTTTCCAGCAGCACGTCGTAGCCGAACACAATGTCGTAGATGCGAATCCGGCCTTCTTGCCGCAGCTTTACGTCATCCACAAACGGATGGCTAGCGTACAAATCGAGTCCCAGCCCGTAGTGCAAATCGTGATACAAATTTGCGCCCGTGCTGATGATGTAGTCGATCAGGCCGTGCCGCATCAGGGGCGAGAGGACGGACACGCCAAATCCGGCGGGCGTCATCGCGCCGGACAGACTGAGGCCGACCGTGACGCCTGCCTGCATGATTTCGCGGCTGAGTAAATGGCAGGTTTCGCGCAGGCGAGCAGAGTTGTAGGCTGTAAAGTAGTTGTCGATCAAGTCCACCACGTTGATGTCGGCAGGCATGGGAACAGGCGCAATTTTGCGGCTGAGCAGTTGTGACATGATTGGCTCCAGTTCAAATGCGAGAAAGGACGAAAAACAAGAAAGAGCGAAAAGTCAGTGCGATCGAGCCAGCCTCGCCTGAAACAGTCGATCGACTGCTCAAGACCAGCAAGCTCGTCTCTGCCAAGTAAATTGAGAAAATTCTTCAAAGCCTGATCGATCCAGTTTGCGTAGCGTCCCGAAGGCGATCGCCAGCCAACCTACAGTTACAGATCGATCAGTTCATACTGGGTCCTTCGCAGCCATCCACCCAAGACAGAGCCGGATCGCTCAGCCGCCGACGCTGCAATTTCATTTCCAGAGTCCACTGGGGCTGCCAGGGATTTCCAGCTAAAGAAAGGAGGTTCAACGTGCCGCAACCTTTTGCAACATTACCGCTTTAGTGTAGCACTGTTATCCGGCGGCGATCGCGTTTGGACAAGCGGATTGCCAGCGATCGTGACGCGATTCAATCATTTTCAGTCTTCTGGTGAGATTTCCAGCACAGTCTTGGAGTTGAAAATTTGTATTGTTGCAAACATTGATTACACAAGCTCAACAAATTCAATTGTGCTTGCGCTCACAAATTATTTCAAAGCAGTTGCAAACTAATTTATTTTCTAGAAAAGATTTATTTGGAGATGACAGCAGGATTTTTCAAGTAAAACCGATCGCAGTTTGGGTTGATCCCCAACTAGTTTGAGGAAGATCTCAGGATGTTTGTGGAAAATAGTGGCGATCGGGCTTTAACAGCTTAAATCGGTCTTGGCTATAGTCAAAATCTAAAGAAAGTCTGTACGTTATTTTTTATTTGGGATCGCTACAATCGCCTCACGATCTTGTGTTCAGCTTCTTGAGCCTTGTTTTTGAAGAAATTCAAGATGATACAAAAGAAGACAATCAACAAAAACTATTTCAATCCAAATTCCTATGCAAGGCTCGGACAACATTTCTACCTGCCGACACTGCCGCCACTATCAGCTAGAAGGGCGAAGAGGCGGCAACTGTCAGCAGTTAGGAGCGCTGGTTCAAGGTGGCTGGAAAGCTTGCACACTCGCTGTTCCAGCGTTCGTGCAGTCTTGGGAACAAGAAGAAATGCAGGCATGGAAGCTCGAAGCAATTGAACTGGCCGAAAGCTGTTTTTCAGCCAGTCAATCGACATTGGGTTCGGCTGCTCATCCCAAAAATAATCTTGAGAAAAAACTTTTCCTCAGAGAAAGAAGCGGAACCCCGATCGATTGTTCCCATTTCCGCGATCGTGCTGTCCCAACGTAAAGTTTTCCGTTCGCACCATCCGTCTGAAGCCTGAAAATATGCTGAAAAATTGCTAGGGCGCGGATGGAGCAGGCTGCACTGAGAAGCGATCGATTTGCCAGCTTCTTTCTTGCTGCACCAAGTCAAGCTCAACGATCGCGGTGCTGTTGGCAAAATCGATCGTCGCTTCGCAATGGCTAGTCGTTATTTTGCCCTCCAGCGTAAACTTTGGGTTTAAATTGCAAGTTGCAAACCCAGCGCTTTGAAACGCGCCAAACTGCTGCGAAAGCTGCGAAAAATTTTGTTGGAGAGTCTCAGGCGGCACTGCTTCAGCCAACGTCGGACTGGCGCGATCGATCAGGGCGTCCGCATTCCATTCTTCGACAATCGCGGGGATTGTACGATCGGCAAACTCGCGAGATTCGCCTCCCAAATGAAAGATCGATCGAAACCCTAAAGCCACATTCACGCCAATCAAAGCGGCGATCGCCGCCATGCCGCCATATACAAAACGCTGCCGATGTGTCGATCGCGGCGGATTAGACAGCACAGCAGCGGGTAGATCGAGGCGACAATCCCAAACGGGCTGCGCTTCACCCGTCTGTTTGCCTGTCACCTGAAGCGCTTGGAAAGCAGGAGCAAGCTGATTGAGTTCGTGCAAGATTGCGACGATCGCCGTTTTCTGGTCGGGAGCTTGAGCCGATTCGAGCAGCAGATGCAGGCAGTCGCCTTCGGGCGTGGCGGTCGCACTCAGGCCGCGACGATGCAGACAGCAAGCGAGCCACGTGGCGATCGCGGCAGGGTCGCCTGTCTGGCTCGCTCCAAAATCCGGCGCTGAGTTTTCATCGCTGTATGAGGTGAAGGATGTCATACCTGAGAGAGCCGCGAATCGCGTCAACTCCCGCGTA
>JAAUTJ010000388.1 GCA_012031475.1 Leptolyngbyaceae cyanobacterium SM1_3_5
CCGACCTCCCGACCCGACCCCCAAACGCCCAACACCCCTCAAACCTTGTGTGCCACAATGAGAGGCATTGCGTCAAAAAAAATCCGCGTGATCGAGGTCGAAGTTCACCGTCAATTAAGAGCTTTTCTGCGCGAGCAGGGCGAACCCTACTGGCTGCATCATCTGACGATGGCGCGGCTGGTGGCTAGGGCTTTGCGGCTCGATCGCAGTGCGTTGATTCAAACCGGAGCCACGTCGGGCTATCACGGCCACTATCGCCTCAGCTACCTGATGCCCGCGCTGATTTGGCAGGAGCCGACGCTGCTGGTTGTGCCCGAAGCGCTTGCCCAACGCTTGCTGATGGTCGAAATTCCCCGTTTGCGCCAGTGGATCACCGTTGATAAGCCGATTCGCACGGGCGATCGCTGGGAGCCGAATTTCTCCGGCCTGATGCTGACGACGCCGCAAGCTTGGCTGCGCGATCGCTTGTTCAACCTCGGCCAGTTCCCGACTGACATTCCGACAATTCTCGATGGTGTGGACGATCTAGAAGCATGGGTGCGATCGACTCTCACCACAACCCTTGAGCCGAGCGACTGGGATCGCTTGATGCTGGCTTGTCCCGATCAGGCGGACGCGATTCGCGATGCCAGAGTGCAACTGACGCGATCGATCTTTCAGCATCCCGCTAATCCCTACGATTGCTACCTGCTGGATGCCGACGAGCAAGCCAGGTTAGCGCAGCTTTATCAGAGCTTGGGCGATACCGTTCCGCAAGCTCGCGATCGCGCTTCCCTACCTCAACCTTGGGCAGGCTTTGGACAGTTTCAGCAGGCCAACTCGCTAGTGTGGACGCAAATCGCCCGTAAACAGGGTCAGTTTTCGCTGCACTGCGGTTTGGCGGATGTCGCGTCGGTGCTGGAATCGGTGTGGCCGCAACAGCCGATCGTCCTGATTGGCAGCGCCCTAGATGTCGATGCAGATGCCCCCAACTTTCGCCAGCGGCTCGGATTGGGTGAACTGACCTGCGTTAAGTTTTCGCCCGATCGTCAAAGCGAACTGATCCAGCTTTACCTGCCCGACGGCATTCCCTTTCCCAACACGCCGCAGTACCAAACCGCGCTCTTGCAAGAAGTCCGCCGCCTGCTGGATGCCAGTTCAGCCAGTCCGGGACTAGCCGTAATTCTGGTGGGCGATACGCCGCTCAAGTCGCAGGTCGGCTCGATTTTGGCGTCTGAACTGGGTTCACGAGTGCAAGTTGAAAAAACCTGTCTGGATGAAAACGGCGTTTTGGTGAGCGGCTGGGAATTTTGGCGGCAACATCAAGCCGTTTTGCCTGCGCCGCGCCTGCTGATCGTTGCTACGCTGCCCTTGCCTTCGCTCGAAGACCCGCTGGTGGCCGGACGAGTCGCCTACTACAAACGCCTGCACCAAGATTGGTTTCGCCTCTATCTGCTGCCCACTGCAATTAGCGAACTGCAACGATCGATCGCGCCCGTCCGCGAATCTCAAGGCGTAGTTGCCCTGCTCGACAATCGCGTGAATCACCGCAGCTATGGTCAGCAAATTCTCGCTGCGCTCAGTCCGGTTGCTCAGTTGAATTACGTCGATCGTGGCTTATTTCTATCAGCAGATGCGCCCGTTTTAGATTGAAAAATCCACGAGTGAATGGAATTGGACTGGGGAATGCTGTAGTTAAACTGACATATTCGATCGCATCCCTTCAAAGATGATTAACGGTTTTCCGGTTGTTTGGATTCTTGCAATTTTACTGGTTGTCTGGTGGATGTATTCTCAGTCAGAAACCCACAAAACACGCATCATTCATGCCCTTCAAGTTCGCGGCGCTAGGGACATTACTGTTTCTGCCAGATGGTTCGATGGGGACAAAGGCACCAACACCTTTGATGTAACCTATGTCAACCAACAAGGCCAATTCTGTAAAACTGTTTGTAAAATCGGCCTTGGAGTCTTGAGCGATCCCGAAATTTTTTGGCGCGATCCGCCGAACTAAAGGAAGCTGGTTCACACACACATTCAAAAAGGGGGCGATCGAGTCGATCGCCCCCTTTTCAATCTATCTAGGGTAGATTCCCCGCCGCAAGCGGCGTCAGTTCTGCTAAAGTTCCGGCTGAAACCGAAAACCCATTGAAATGGCTTAATCCTCACGAGTCCGTTCCGGCAACCCTGTGGGATTGCTAATCCGTTTTAGGACTTCAGCGATTAGCTGTGGAAATTGATTTCCTGGCTGGCAAGGCGTAAGTCCTATGAGTAATTCTGGTTTTGCTTGGCTTCAGTTCCAGGTCCGTCGCTCAGTCGATCGAGCAACAGAGCAGGTTTCAGAATTTGCTCCAGCGAAAGCGATGAATGAGGGATAACAACGAAAGTCGCAAAACTGACTGAAAAGCCGATCGCACCAGGGTTGTCACTCGTTTGAACGGGGTTTCGCTTTCAGACCGGAAATTGATTTCCGGGTATGGCTGAGGCAGGTGCAAGATCTCAGTTAGCCGATCGTCCCCGTCATCGGTGAACTTGGAGCGGCGATCGATTTGACGGGAATTCGTCCGGCCAAATACGCCATCCGTCCCGCGATCGCCGCCATGCCCATTGCTTGACCCATCAGAGCGGGATTTTGCGCTTGGGCGATCGCGGTGTTGATTAGCAGCGCATCGGCTCCCATTTCCATTGCCTGCGCTGCTTCGCTCGGTGTCCCGATTCCGGCATCCACGACAACGGGAATGTTGGCGTTCTCGATGATGATTTCGATGTTGGCCTGATTGCGAATGCCTTGCCCCGACCCGATCGGAGAACCCAGCGGCATCACGGTCGCGCAGCCTGCTTCTTCCAGTCGTTTTGCCAGCAGCGGATCGGCGTTGATGTAGGGCAGCACGGCAAAGCCTTCTTTGACGAGTTGTTCGGCGGCTTGCAGGGTTCCGATCGGGTCGGGCAAAAGATATTTTGCGTCGGGGATCACTTCGAGCTTGACGAAGTTGTTGTCTTCTTGTCCCAGCAGCTTTGCCATCTCGCGACCCAACCGCGCCACGCGAATCGCATCTTCGGCAGTCTGACAGCCTGCGGTATTCGGCAGCATCCACAGCTTTTGCCAGTCGATCGCCTCGGCCAAGCCTTGATGTCCGGGTGCATTCGTCTGGACTCGCCGCACGGCAACGGTGATAATTTCGCAGCCGCTCGACTCGATCGCCTGCTGCATTTCGGCAAAATTGCGATATTTTCCGGTTCCAGTCATCAGGCGCGATCGAAAGGTGCGTCCGGCGATCGTCAGGGGGCGATCGTCAATTTGCGGAGCCGTTTGAACCACATCAAGCGTTTGCACAGGAGCCTCAGCAGGAGTAGGGGAACTTATTGTAGCGAAGGTGCGAGGCTGCTGAAATCGCTGCCACGAAAATTCTGGTAACAAAGGATCGATACGCTGATCCCAAACGGCATCGGCAATCAGTTGAGCCGTGATTGGCGCGAGTAGGATGCCGTTGCGGTAGTGTCCGGTTGCGACGGTTAAATTTTGGCAGTGGGTTTGACCCAAAATTGGCATTTCGTCGGGCGTTTCCGGTCGAAAGCCCCACCACTGTTCCTCGATCGCAAACTCCTTCAAAGCTGGATACAGCCGCACCGCTTCATGCAGCAGCGAGTGAATTCCCGCAACCGTATTTCCGGGCATAAATCCAGCCGCTTCACTCGTTGCGCCGATCACAATTCGCCCGTCCCGTCGCGGCACAATGTAGGCCGATTCGCCATACAAAACGCGCTGAAGCGGTAAGCCTGCCGCGATCGGAACGCGCACCGAAAGCATTTGCCCTTTGCGCGGCTGCGTAGGAATCGGCAGCAGCGCGGCAGACCAAGCCCCAGTTGCCAAAATGTAATGCTCTGCTTGCCAATCGGCATTGGCGGTTTTGATGGCGGTGACTTGATTTTGCCGCTGCTCGCTCTTTAGACTCGCGTAGCGAACCGCCTCGACCTCAACGCCTTCTTGCAGATCGACGCCGATCGATTCCGCCACCGATTGCAAGGTCTGCGCCAGCCGCCGATTGTCCACTTGGGCATCTTCGGGAAACCACCAGCCGCCGATCACAGCCGGACTTAATCCCGGTTGGGCGTAGTGGATCGCAGTGGCATCAAGCCATTGAGCGGCAATCGATCGATCGGGTTCTTGAAACACCGGAGCGAGAATGCCACAAGGCCAATATCCGGCATTTTGCCCGCTAATGCTTTCCAGCTTGCGAATCCAGTCGGGATAGAGGTTGCGGCTTCTGAGGCAGAGCGATCGCATCGCAGGTGAAGTCAGGTGTTCAGCTTCGGGGGCGAGCATTCCGGCTGCGGCATGGGTAGCGGCTTGAGCAAAGTCGCGGCTTAGAACGGTGACATTGGCACCGCGCAGTTTGAGTTCAACGGCGATCGCCAGTCCAACGATGCCGCCGCCCACGACCAACACCTCAGCGATCGATTCATGACACAAAAGGGTGAACGACTACTTCCACCCTACCAAAGGGCGCGGAATCTGCGGGTTTGGGTGTTCTCGGTGGTGAAGCCGCTGGGGAAGGTTCTGCTGCCCGATCGCGCTGCCGCTGTGCCGCCCGTTGTTGTGCCTCCGGCTGTCGTGGCGCTGCGGGCGGGCGTTGTGCCGCTTCTGCCGTTGTCGCCTGTGATGCCGGGAATTGGACTGGCAGGCAGGTTGCCAGGGGTGGTGGGCTGCCCGGCTTGCCCAGTTGTGCCCGTACCCGTGCCGCCCTGCGTTGTGGTTCCCGTGCCGCCGCCGATTCCACCCGTCGTTCCGGTTGCGCCTGTCGTTCCAGTCGTGGTGGTTCCGGTTGTGGTGTCAAAGGTTTGCGTTGTGGCGGTGTTGTTGCGGTTGCCGCCAAACAGATTGCTAAAGAAATTATTCGTGCCCTGCGAACCCGGTGTTCCCACCAGCAAGACAAACGCCAGCAGTGCGGTAATCAAGCTAATTGTGCGAGCCGTTCCTTGCACAAATGCGGCGACGATCGCCCCAACAATTGCCGTAATCAGCAGGAAAGTAACTAGATTCATTTCGACTCCAAAACACCAAATCGAAGGGACAAAAATGAACGATGAGCGGCAGACTGCGAAACACCAGCGATCGCACCACTTCCACTGAATCTAAGCTTGAGCAGCAAATCGATCGCTTGGCCTCTAGCAAATGATAGATTGCCTCAGTTCTCAAAACTTTTGCGGCCATCTTTCTATCATAAAACCTACTGCAACTATCGCAATTTATTGAGCTTTGGTCAATTCGATCGATCGCCAATTTCAACTTTAGCGCGGGGCGAACGGAGCGATCGAAACTTTCAGTTGAAAACCCAATTGCCAAACAACTTGCAAATTGCAGCGGATGGGTTAGACCCCACGATCGATCCGCCCGTCTCA
>JAAUTJ010000389.1 GCA_012031475.1 Leptolyngbyaceae cyanobacterium SM1_3_5
CGCTCGACTGGGACAAAAACAGCTTGGTCAACGCGAATGGACATTCGCAAGCGGCGATCGCTTTCGTCCTGGATGTAGCCCCTATTCAGGAGGACGATCGCACAGCGGCAGGTGTAGCGTGAAACAACTGCCTTCGCCCAGTGCGGATTTGCAGGTGATGTCGCCACCGTGCAGCCGTGCCAAATTGCGAGACAGGGCGAGTCCTAAGCCTGTCCCCGACGATCGCTCACGGCTACCCACTTGCTGAAACGGCTGAAACAGCAAATCCTGATCGCTGGCGCTGATGCCAATTCCGGTGTCGATGACGGCAAAATCGATCGACAGTGCGATCGCGTCACACACAGAGTCACTGAGCCGACTGCGTGTAGTGGATGGCATTGGCGAGGAGATTGAGCAAAATCTGTTTCAAGCGGCGTTTGTCAGCAACGCAGATGCTTAAATTCGGCTCGATCGCGCAATCAAGCTGAAGGCTGCGCGTATTGGCTTGTTCGCGCACCAAGGTCAAAAACAGCCTGACACATTTCTTCGATCGCAACGGTTTCTAAAGCTAACTCCTCTTGACCCGCTTCAATCTTAGATAGGTCAAGCAGATCGCCAATTAGTTCTAGCAGATATTGACCAGAAGATTGAATGATTTCAACATACTGCTGCTGCTTGAGATTGAGTGTTCCAAACGTTTGCTGCTGCAAAATTTTTGAAAAGCTAATCACGCTCGCAAGTGGCGTTCGTAGCTCATGGCTGATGTAAGAAAGAAATTCAGTTTTTGCCTGATTTGCTGCTTCTGAAATCTGCTGTTCTGCTTCGAGTTCTTGTGTGCGCTGCTGCACCAGTTTTTCGAGTCGAACTTCACTTTGTCGCAGTGCATCCGTGCGAGCAATTTCGGCGCTCAATCGTCGGCCAAAAAAAGAAGCCAGCAGCGCCAATATGATAATCAAAAGGGCAGCAACGGCAATCGCGATCGCCAAAAAAGCGTTATCGATCTCGCTGAATCGTGGCGGGCGAAGGGTGGCCGTGCGAAAAACAGTGGCATACATTGCCAGATAGTGCATTCCGCAGATTGCTAGCCCCAGGCAAAGTGTTCCTCCCAATCTGCGCTGGTTCTGGGCAGCAGGTGACAATATTGTTCTCTCTGCGCTCTGCTCCCAAAACGCAATCAAAAATCCCAGCGTTGACATCTCAACGGCGATCGTTCCTGAAGCGATCGCCAGCGTTGGTTTATACGAAATAAGTGCCTGAAAGCGCAACGACTGCATGGCACAATAGTGTAGTCCAATAATCGTAATGCCTAAACAAAATCCAGCCGCAGCAGAGGCAAGGCGATCGCTTTTTTGAATTTGCGTGAGAGCAAGAAAACCCAGAATTGATCCGACGATCGAAATCGCCATTAAAGCAAAAACGATCGTGAAATCATAGCTGACTTGAATCGGCAGTTGATGCGCCAAAATTGCCGTAAAGTGCATCGCCCAAATGCTCAGACCCAAGGTTAAACCGCTGCCAATTATCCACAACCGCCGATTGCGATTTGCCGCTTCGATTTGCTCTGCAATATCAATTGCCGTGTAGGAACCCACAAGCGCCACTGCGATCGACAATGCGGCTAGCCGAAAATCTGCTGTCGCAACTAAAACCTCGCCGGAAATTGCCATAATTACCAAGATGTTAACAATTGAGCGATCGCCAATTTAGTAAAGCGTCAGTTTTTGTAGAGATGCAATTCAAATTAACCAGGAACGCCTCAATTTTATTCTTGCATTCGTTTAAGGGCGGCTGGATTAAAAACTCTCGGCAGGGAGTTGCAGGAGCATTGCTATGATTTTGAGAATGCCCTGCGATCGCAGCAGAATGTTTCATCTGGCGAAGCTTTGTGGAATTTGACCGAGGCAAACTTGAGGAAATATTCAAACCTTGGCAAACTTGCCGCGAAGCGAGAGAATAAAGATCTGTTGCCTATGATGAGCCTGCTGTGAACCACGTCCGCACTGTTTCCGACACCAAGCGAGCCTTCTACGCGGCTCACACTCGCCCAATCAATTCGATCTACCGTCGCGTGGTCGAAGAGTTGATGGTCGAAATGCATCTGCTTTCGGTCAATGTTGACTTTCGCTACGATGCGCTTTATGCCTTGGGCGTTGTCACCACGTTCGATCGCTTCATGCAGGGCTACCAACCCGATCGCGACAAAGAGTCGATCTTTAATGCGCTCTGTCAATCCGTGCAGGGCGACCCGCAGAGCTATCGACAAGATGCCGAACGGCTGCAAAGTGCCGCTGCTCACGCCACGCTGCCGGATTTGATGGCGCAACTGCCGCAGCCGAGTGATGGCGGTAGTTTGGTGGGCGAGTTGCGATCGATCGCGCGCAAGACACATTCAAATATAGCCGCCTGTTCGCGGTTGGCGTCTATGCCCTGCTAGAGCAGATGGACGCTGATCTGGTGAAGGATGAAAAGCGCCGGAATGACACGCTGGACGAGCTTTCCCAACTGCTCCATATGCCCGCTGACAAGGTGCAAAAAGACCTGGAACTCTACCGCAGCAATCTTGAGAAGATTACGCAGGCGCAGATTGTCATGCAGGACATTCTCAAGGCCGATCGCAAAAGAAAGAGGAACGCGCCAAGGCCAAAGATGCCGTCGCCACGCCACCTTCTGATCCGACCTGAAGCAACTTCAGTGCTGCTTCGTGAAGCCATCCGATCGATTCGCTCGATCGGATGGCTTTTGAGTCTGTCGCTAATCGGCTTCGCGCTCGGTTCTGACCCACTGGGTTTGCGGGCGCACCAAAAGCGCCAAGTACAGCGGAATTTTCCACAGCACGTAGAAGGGCACGGCTAAAAGCGTCCGTCCCGAAATGGTCGATCGACCGTGCTTTGCCCAAGCGCTGACGATCGCCACCAAAATCATTACTCCGCCGATCCCCAGCGCGATCGCAGGCTTGTTTGACGCGCCCAGCGCAGCCGCAACGGTGGACAGTCCGAATCCTGCCGCCCACAGCATCACCAGCAGAGACAGCGGCGGGACGCTGAGATCCAGCGCGATCGCCAGCAGGTCAAATCGCTTCTGGCGAACTGCCTCAGCCAGCAAGCGAGGAACCTGCTTCACCAAGGTTTGAATGTGACCGTGTTCCCAGCGGGTGCGCTGCGTTTTGGCGGCTTGATTTGCTTGCGGTAAGCGGCCTGTAACTCGTGCGGAAGGGCAGAATTGCGGAGCGGAGTGGGCGATCGCCAAATCCAGCCCAAGCTGCATATCCTCGACAATGTTGCCGCTTGCCAAGGCTGCGCCGCGAATCGTGTGCCAGGGAAACGCCATCCCGGTTCCGGTCAGCGCACAAGGCAAGCCAAACTGCGCTAAACCCGCCGGACGTACCAAATTTTTGACCAGAAACGCCAGCGCAGAAACGGCATCTTTGGAACTCGATCGCGCAGGCTGCTCCATCAGATAGAGCGCTTGCACCGGACGCCCTGTTGCCGCCGCCTGTCTTGCAATGCGATCGATCGCGCCGTCATGCACGTAGCAGTCTGCGTCCACCGTGACGACGACATCGGGCGGATGGGACTCGATCGCGCTCAAGCCAAAATCGAGCGCATAGCCTTTGCCGCGCTGCGTGTCCGAATATCGTTCGATTACGGTTGCGCCGCAGTCACGAGCGATCGCCGCCGTTTCGTCCGTGCAGTTGTCCGCCACGACCAGAAGCTGATCAACCTCAGTCAACTGCGGGCGCAAGGCTTCGATCGTGCGGCGAATTTCGATCGATTCGTTGTGGGCGGGAATCAGAACGGCAATTTGAGGACGAGAGCCGGATGCCGCTGAATTGCGGAGCGGCCACAGGGCAGCCATGCATTCGACAAACAGGACGGCGATCGGAATCAGCAGAACGATCGCGAGCGCGAACAACAGAAAATTGACGATCGACAGCATGAGCAGCAGAAAATTGAGGACAGGGGACGCAATGGCTTTACTGTATCAGTGGATCTTCGGGGATCTCTGAGGGCGCGATCGCAACTTAACGCAAACTTCAGCAAACTTGATCAAATAGAAGCCGCATTTGAAAATTCGTTAAAGCACGAAATTGTTGACGATTCGCAGCCATCTTCTCCCGAATTTCACCGAACCAGCGGCGATCGTCAATGCGGAAACCACCGAATCGGCGCGATCGTGACTTTTAATAACGCTGTGGCTGAAAGTGGTTTATCTGCGGCAAAATCAGCGCTAAATTAGAAACGACTACCGTATTCCTTCGTCGATCGCAACTATGCCCAGATCCCAGCGCAACGACAACTTCATCGACAAAACCTTTACGGTGATGGCAGACATGATCCTCAAGATGATGCCCACCGATAAACAAGCGAAAGAAGCGTTTGCCTACTACCGCGACGGGATGTCCGCGCAGGCAGACGGTGAATATGCTGAGGCGCTTGCCAACTACGAACAAGCATTGCAGCTTGAAGAAGACCCGTTCGATCGCAGCTACATTCTCTACAATATCGGCCTGATTCACGCCAGCAACGGCGAACATCAACGCGCCCTGGAATATTATTTTGAATCGCTGGAAGACAATCCCCGGATGCCGCAAGCGCTCAACAACGTCGCCGTCATCTATCACCATTTGGGTGAACAGGCCAAAGAAGAAGGCGACTACGAAAAGTCCGAAGAACTCCTCAACCAAGCTGCCGAATATTGGGAACGTGCCATCCGCCAAGCCCCAAACAACTACATCGAAGCGCAAAACTGGTTGAAGACCAGCGGGCGATCGAAGCTGGACGTTTATTTTTAATTGGGTGTCGGGTGTCGGGTGTCGGGTATCGGCTATGAACAGCCGATCGCTTTGAGCAGAGCTTGATGCTGTGAAACGGTGGCGATCGAGTTGGCGGCGATGATGCCGCTGGCGGCGACGGCTGGCAGTCCGATTCCGGGAAAGGTCGAGTCGCCGCAGCACAAGAGGCCGGAGATCGGTGTGGTTCCGGTTGGGAAGAAGCCTTTGGCGGCGGAAATGGCCGGACCGTAAGTGCCGCGATCGCGCCTCAGATAGCGTTCGTGCGTTAGCGGCGTTCCGACGAGTTCGACTTCGCAGCGCGATCGGATGTCGGGAATGATTCGTTCGAGTGCTTTCCACATCACCTCCGCCCGCTCTGCTTTTTGGGAGAGGTAAGCTGCGCTGCGTCGATCGAGGTTTTGCCAAAGCTCATACGGCTCGTTTCCCGGCGTGTAGACGTGAATTGCGTGTTTTCCAGGAGGCGCAACGGACGGATCGATCAGCGAGGGAATCGAGACGAGAATCACGTTTTGCGGCGCGGTGATTCCCGCTTCCCAATCGTTGACGAGGATGTGATGGCAGGCGAGATCGGGTGGAAGTCCTGCGCCGTCGATGCCCAAGTGGAGGTG
>JAAUTJ010000390.1 GCA_012031475.1 Leptolyngbyaceae cyanobacterium SM1_3_5
GCCAAGCTGATCGACCATCGTGTTGATCGTGTTTTTAACTCCAGAATTTCGCCTTTCACCTGCACGGTAATTTTCTTCGAGAGGTCGCCGCTGGCGATCGCCGTCGCCACCTCCGCAATATTCCGCACCTGTCCCGTCAGGTTACTCGCCATGAAGTTGACGTTATCGGTGAGGTCTTTCCACGTCCCCGCCACGCCGCGCACTTCTGCCTGAAACGCCCAGTTTGCCTTCAGTTCCGACTTCCCGCGCCACTCTGGTCACTTCCGAGGCGAACGAGCTAAGCTGATCGACCATTGTGTTGATCGTGTTCTTGAGTTCGAGAATTTCGCCTTTCACGTCAACCGTGATTTTGCGGGAAAGGTCGCCGTTGGCGATCGCCGTTGCCACTTCCGCGATATTCCGTACCTGTCCGGTCAGGTTGCCCGCCATCGAGTTCACGCTGTCGGTGAGGTCTTTCCAGGTTCCGGCCACGCCGCGCACTTCTGCCTGTCCGCCTAACTTTCCTTCAGCCCCAACTTCCCGCGCCACCCGCGTCACCTCAGAGGCAAATGAATTAAGCTGATCGACCATCGTGTTGACAGTGTTCTTCAACTCTAGAATTTCGCCCTTTACGTCAACCGTGATCTTCTTGGACAAGTCGCCATTGGCAACAGCGGTTGTGACTTCGGCAATATTGCGGACTTGTGCTGTCAGATTGCCTGCCATGAAGTTAACCGAATCCGTGAGGTCTTTCCAGGTTCCGTCTACGCCGCGTACATCCGCCTGAACGCCCAACTTGCCTTCGCTGCCGACATCTCGCGCCACTTTGGTCACTTCCGAGGCGAACGAATTTAACTGATCAACCATCGTGTTGATCGTGTTCTTCAACTCTAGAATTTCGCCCTTTACGTCAACCGTGATTTTCTTGGACAAGTCGCCATTGGCAACCGCAGTTGTGACTTCGGCAATATTGCGGACTTGCGCCGTCAGATTGCCTGCCATGAAGTTAACGCTATCGGTGAGGTCTTTCCAGGTTCCGGCCACGCCCCGCACATCCGCTTGAACGCCCAACTTGCCCTCAGTTCCGACTTCACGCGCCACTCGTGTGACTTCAGAAGCGAACGAGTTCAACTGATCGACCATTGTGTTGACGACCTGCGCCGTTTGCAGAAATTCGCCCTGTAGCGGTTTGCCGTCGATCTCAGTGGCGATCGTCTGCGACAAATCGCCATGCGCCACTGCTCTCAAGACTCGCGCTGTTTCTGCCGTTGGCTGCATCAAATCGGTGATCAGCGTGTTGACCGCATCAATGCTCGATCGCCAGCCGCCCCGCACCGCACCGCCCAGCGAGGCGCGTTCGCTAATTTTGCCTTCCTTGCCAACAACGGTGCTGATCCGCTCTAGCTCCGCTGTCATCTGCTCGTTGCGATCGATGATGTCGTTGAGAACGTCCGAAATTTTCCGGCGATGCCAGTCTGGTCGATTGGCATTCGTGCAGAGAAGCTGCCTTTTTTTACCTCGTTTAAGACGTTGAGAAGCTGTTTCAAATCGAGGCGATCGGCGTCAGCGGTGGCTTGAGCAGAGGTCATTATCAAAATCCTTTCAAGGCAATAAAAAAGAAGCGGACAACTAACTTTTGTTAATCGATGCAGTCTGTGAATGATTAGGTCTTCCGGTCGGTTCTATGCCAACAGGAAGCCTTGAAATATTATGACCGATCGATTCCTGCTGCCCTTGTCTGTCGAAAGGTAGAGACCGCTGCTCTAGGCAGTTTAGAGATTGCACTTGAAACTTGCGCTGCATCGTCGATGCGAGCTAGCGCGATCGATTTCGGTTTCTCTTAACAACTCCTTGATGCACTCGCTTTTGGTTTGGGCAACCTGAAACGAACGTCAGTGAACGAGGAAAGAGATGATCAGGTGCATTGCAAATCAGCGGCTACTAATTCTTATCAGTACAAGTTGTTTTATTGCTACCTGGATAATAAGTTCAATGCTGATAGAGCCGCTTAAAAGTCAATTTCTGTTCAGTACATTCTCTGCTTCTTTAGTATTAAACATGACTAGTTTTTGTTCAAGCTCGATCGATGAGCAAGGACGAGCAATCTCAAGAAGACCAACAATTCCAATCTAATCAGGCTTATCTTTCGAGCATCATTCAGATTCAACACGAGATCGCGCTGGCAGAGCTTGACCTGGATGTTGTGATGAACACGATCGTAGAACGAGTTCAATCTCTCACTCAGGCGGACGGCGCAGCGATCGAACTGCTCGAAGCGGATGAAATGGTCTATCGAGCGGCAAGCGGCACAGCGGCTCCTTTTGTGGGTCTGCGGCTTAAAGCAAATGCCAGTCTTTCTGGGCAGTGCGCTCAGACGGGTGAAATTTCGTCCTGCGAGGATAGCGAAACTGATCCGCGTGTCGATCGAGAAGCGTGTCGGCGCGTCAATGTTCGATCGATGATTGTCGTGCCGCTGTGCAACAATCAGTCGGTTGTGGGCGTTCTCAAAGTGCTTTCCTCGCGGCCTCAAGCCTTTGACGAGTCACAAATTCAAACGCTGCAACTGCTCGCCGGATTGACAGGAGCGGCCATGAGTCACGCCGTCGAATTTGAAGCGAGACAAACGCTTGTCGTTGAGCTAACGGCAGCACTGGCGGCACTGCAAGAGAGCGAGAAAAAGTATCGCCACATTGTTGAAACGGCAACTGAAGGTATTTGGATTATTGATGCTGAAGGAAAAACCAGCTTTGTGAATCAAAAGATGGCAAGCCTGTTGGGATATGGCATTACTGAAATTTTGAGCCGATCGATGTTCGATTTTATGGATGCAGAAGGGCAGGCGATCGCAGCCGCAAATTTGGAGCGACGGCGGCAAGGAAACAAAGCACAAAGCGAATATGATTTTAAGCTACGCCGCAAAGACAACACATTTCTCTGGACGATCGTTTCTAGCACACCACTGTTAGACAATGACGGCAACTTTCAAGGTTTTTTGGCAATGCTCACCGACATCACCGAGCGCAAACAGGCCGAAGATCAAGTGCGGCTTTTGCAAACGCTAACCTTTGCGATCGGTGAGGCGGAAGATGTGGACGCGGCACTCGTGAGCATCTTGCAAGTTGTTTGCGAGTTTCAAGGCTGGAATTATGGCGAAGTTTGGAGCCTAGACACGCATCAGCAAATGTTGAAGTGTCAATCCGCTTGGTACAGCAATGAAGGCACGTCTTGTCGTTCTTCCTCACTGCTCGATCACGCACTGCCGATCGGATTGGGGTTGCCGGGTCGCGTTTGGCGCTCTGGACAACCGGAATGGCGATCGGATGTGGCGCAAGCACCAGAAGCCATTTTCCTGTGCCACCACATTGTACTAGAGTGCGGCCTGAAAACAGTCCTAGGCGTTCCTTTAATTGTGAATGATCAGGTTTTAGCCGTTCTGGTTTTCTTTCGGTTTGAGGCGATTCAAGAAGATCAATGGCTGATTGAAAGTTTAACGGCGATCGCCACTCAGCTTGGTTTGCTCATTCAGCGCAAGCAAATTGGAGAAGCCCTCAAGTTTAGCGAAGCCCGCTTTCAAGCGTTCATGAACAACAGCCCTGCGGTTTCTTTTATGAAGAACGAAGCAGGGCAATACATCTATATCAACAAAACGTTTGAAGATTTATTTGATCTAGAGCAAAAAGATTTGCTGGGTAAAACCGATCGCGACTTGATGCCTGCCGAAGCTGCTGATCAAATTCGCGAAAACGATCTGACCGTTCTTGCAACCAATCAAACAGCGGAGGTGATTGAAACGGTTCCGGGGGCAGATGGGGTGCTGCGGCAATGGCTGGTTTTCAAGTTTCCTTTTACCGATTTAGGGCAGCGATTTGTCGGTGGAGTTGCTGTGGATATTACAGAGCGTCAGCAGGCCGAAGCGGTCTTGCAAGAATTCAATCACGCCTTGGAAATTACCGTTCAGGAACGCACGATCGAGCTACAGCATTCGATCCAGCAGCTTACGACTGAAATTAGCAAACGTGAGCAGGTTGAAGCGTCGTTACAGTCGGAAATTGCCGAGCGAAAACGCATCGAGCAAGCCTTATTTCAAGAAAAAGAACTCGCTCAGGTGACGCTCGAATCGATCGGAGATGCCGTGATTACAACCGATGCGATCGGGCGAGTGCAATACCTCAATCCGGTTGCCGAAACGCTCACAGGTTGGAGTCAGCGAGAAGCGCAAGGATTGCCCCTGCCAGAAGTCTTCAAAATTGTGCATGAAACAACCAGAGAACCTGCTGAAAATCCGATCGCCAGAGCGCTGCGAGAAGGCTGTGTGGTGGGACTTGCCAATCACACTGTTCTGCTCAATCGTCAGGGTCATGAGGTTGCAATTGATGACTCAGCAGCCCCAATTCGCGCCAGTGATGGCGCAGTGATGGGCGCGGTGATGGTGTTTCATGATGTGTCTGAAACGCGCAATCTCACCCAACAGCTTTCTTGGCAGGCCAGTCATGATGCGCTGACTGAACTGTTTAATCGCTATCGGTTTGAACTGTGTCTAGAGCAGGCGATCGACAGCGCCAAAACGCAACAGCAACAGCACGCTTTATGCTATCTCGATCTAGACCAGTTCAAAATTGTCAATGATACCTGTGGGCACAGTGCTGGAGATGAACTGCTCAGGCAGGTGGCAGGATTGTTTCGATCGCACATTCGTAAAACGGATATCCTTGCTCGCTTGGGCGGCGATGAATTTGCAATTTTGCTCAACGAGTGCCCGCTCGATCAAGCACTCCGCATTGCCAATACGCTGCGAGAGCAAGTGCAAAGCTTTCGATTCTGCTGCCAAAACAAAATCTTTTCGATTGGAGTGAGCATTGGTCTAATTATGGTTGATGTCGCCTGTGAAAGCGTGGCAAATGTCTTGAGTGCTGCGGATGCGGCGTGTTATGCCGCCAAGCGCAGAGGCCGCAATCGCGTTCATCTTTTTGAAGCAAACGATCGAGAACTGATGCAGCAACAGGGCGAAATGCAATGGGTGCCTCGGATTGTTCAAGCACTCGAAAATCCCGCCAAGGTCGATGGCGCATCCGAAGCGCGTGAACATTTCTGCTTGTACTATCAATCGATCGTTCCAACCGCTTTAATGCAATCGAATGGAGAGCATTACGAGGTGCTGCTGCGCCTGCAATCTGAGACGAGAGAACTAATCGCGCCGATGGCGTTTATTCCGGCAGCAGAACGCTACAATTTGATGCACAAAATCGATCGCTGGGTGATTCAAACGCTATTTGCTACCCAAAAACAGCACTATCAAGAGGCTTGGAATCAACAGCAACAGGATCAAAGCGAGCATTTGTACGCCATTAATCTATCCGGTGCAAGC
>JAAUTJ010000391.1 GCA_012031475.1 Leptolyngbyaceae cyanobacterium SM1_3_5
TGCGGGCGCTGCTGCCCCGCGACCATGAAGTCGTGCAGGCGATCGATCGCGTCGAAGAAAACTTGGACGATAGCGCCCTCAGCCTGCCGCAGCCCGCAGCCTGGACATTGCGATTGACGCAGGTGATTTTGGTGGGCTTGACCGCTGGGGCGGTTTGGTCGATCGTGGCGCGGGTCGATGTCGTCGTCGATGCCCAAGGCAAGCTAGAGCCAATTTCCCAGTCACAGGCGATTCAGTCGCGAGTCGGCGGCGTCGTCACTGCTGTTTTGGTGCGCGAAGGCGAACAGGTCGATCAGGGTCAACTGCTGATGCAGCTTGACAAAACCACGCAGCTAAACCAGCTTAAAGCCTTGCTGCCGCAGCAAGAACAGCTTGTGGCCGAAATTGCCGTGTTGCGAACGGCGCGGCGCGGTGGCTCGATCGAGTCCGTCGCCAATCAGGTCAGAGTCTCGCCCGAACTGATTCACCGCGCCCAAGACCGAATGCTGCTCGTTGCCCAGCTTAGCGGCAATCCGGTCGGACTCAACGCCCAACAGCGGCAGCGCTACGAACTGTTTCAGCGGCAAATTCGCGATCGCCTCGCCCTCAACCAGCTTGCCGGATCAAGCCTCAACACCCAGATCGCCGGAATCGACACCCAAATCAACGAGCGCGAATATCAGTCGCAGGTCGAAAGCGAACTCTTGACCCGACTGCAACCGCTGGTCAGTCAGGGCGCAATTTCGCGCACCGACTTTCTGCGGCGGACGGTCGATGTCAACACGCTGCAAAGCCAACTGAATCAAGACCGCCTCCAGCGCCGCAACCTCCAGTTGAATCAGCTTCAAACGCAAGTCGAAGGTCGGCAGGTCGTCGCCTCCGTCTACCAAGACTTGCAGCGGCAGCTTGGCGAACTCGACGCCGAATTTGACAGCACCATTCAATCCAGCCAGCGTCAACTCATTCAGGTCAACTCCCAGCTAGAGCAGGTCAAAGCCGACCTCGACCAGCAAGACCTCCGCGCCCCCGCCGATGGCGTCGTCTTCGACCTCCAGGCCAAACTGCCCGGTGTCGTTGCCCAGCCCGGACAAGAACTGCTGCAAGTCGTGCCGAGCGAATCGCTGATTGCCCGCGTCCAAGTCGCCAACGCCGATATCGCCAATATCCGCGTCGGAATGCCCGTCGATGTCCGCGTCGATGCCTTCCCGTTCACCGAATTCGGCTCGATCGATGGCGTCGTTTCCAAAGTTGGCAGCGAAGCGATCGCCACCGATTCACAAACTCCAGGTCAAACCGTTTTTCCCGTCGAAGTTCGCCTCGATCAGCAGTTTTTGCAGCAGCAATCTGAACAGTCTGTTCTCGTCCCCGGCATGACTTTGGTATCCAATATTCGCGTCCGCGAACGCGCCCCAATCAGCTACGTCACCGAAGAACTCACTAAAGCGATCGATCGAATGCGAGCCGTCCGCTAACCCGTTTTTTCAACACCAACCATCAGCGCATCTAGATTCTTTCACCCTCACAAAATCGCCATGTCCGATCGAATCATTCCCACGCTATTTTTGAGCCTCAGCGCTCTCGCGCTCGCCCGTTTATCGTACCTGCGATCGCCTCTCAGCAGTTTGCTGGCGATCGAATCGACGCAACCATTCACTTTTCTGCTGACAGTTTTCTAGCGGCTGAAAGACCCAACACCGCGCAATTTCTGTTGACCGACAAGAACGATCAACCTATTCTCTTGTCGAACTGCGATTGTCAAGTTGATGTGTATGACTTTCGTGATCGTGCCATCCTGCAAAGCTTGCCGCTAAATCCAGCCACAATCGATGGCAAGGCCGCGATCGCCACCGAAATCACCGTTCCAGCTTCCGGCTCCTACACCATTGTTTTATCCGGTCAGATTCAGAGCAGCAAACCCTTTGAAATTCGCTTTCCCGTCACAGCAATTGAGACCAGCCCAACCTATTAACTGCTCCAATCTCAATCAGGGACATCACCGCTTTTTGCTCTCTTCAACTGGTGATGCCAATGATAACCACCGCACTGCCCGAAAACTATCTGCAAGACGATCGATCGCAGTTCAAACAAATTCTGCGCCGCAAAATTCAAATCGCCCTCTGGACAGCCCAAACTCTACCCGTTGAAGCCTGCCTCAATGAGATTAGAAATCAACTAATCGTCATTCAAAATGACTGCGAGCGTCACCAGAAAAAATTCATTTTCGTCGAAGAAATCATCACCTGCAATCAGCATGAACTAGGCGGCAGCGATCGCCACAGTGCCACACTCTTTCGCGGTCCCAGCGAAGACGCATCTGTTGCCATTTGCGTCACGCAAAAAGGCTCACTGCTGCATCGAAATAGCTGCCCCTGGATTGCCTACAAAAATGCTGGAGATGTCAACGCATTTTCGATCGCCAAACCATTTTGTTTCCTCTAAGAAACGCCGATCAGTGCTGGCTCAGCGATCGGGCGATCGACCGAATCTTGATCAAACCAAAGCTGCTTTGGTATTAACGCATACTGACGATCGGCATGATGCTCATACAGATGAAATCGATCGAGCGCATGAAGATAAACATGCAGCGTTGCCGCCAGTGCATCCGTTTGATTTGCCATTTGATGAATCTGAAGGTTGTCTCCCGGCAAAATCGGACTCACCGTGCAGTTTGCAAAACTCTCGTTCCCACTGCTTCCAACACACAAGCCGCGTTCAGCATGAGCTACACAGCGATATTTCGTCTCCACCGTTTGACCCGCAACGACCGCAACCGCCCCGATCGTTTCATCATGGTCGTGAATTGGGCTGCAACTATGTGGTTCCCAAGTTGCCAAAATGATGTGAAAATCGTCCGTTAATTCTGTCAGTCGATGCCGTCGATAAAGTCCATTTGAAGAACGCGATCGCAGCAAATGCTCAAAAGAATTGTGAGCCGTGAACTGCTTCACCAAATTAGCAAGATGATAGGATGCCTGAGCCGATTCTAGATTTAACTGTTTGAGTTCTTGGATGTTTTGACGCAGCGATCGAAGATGCATGATTTCCTCCAATGATCTTTCGCTTCAGCAAGCTGAGATGGATAATAAGTCGCGATCGACAGGTGACGAATTCAGTTAATTTCATAAAATGAACCGCTTGAGAGCAACACGGACAGATGAACAAACAAATAAATTGTGACACTGCTTGAGCAATATTGACGAGCAAAAACCGCCTCAAATCGTGACACAATCCCATGATCACTTACGAATATTTTATGCTTCTGTAGTAAATATGACGTAATTAAATCCAGTAGGAGAAAAATGTAATGTAGGACACAATGCAAACTGCATCACGCCCAAGTTCCGCTCAGCGAAAAGTCAAAACCGTACAGCAAATTGAACTGAGCGATCGCCCAATTTCATCTAAAGTCAAAGCTCAAGCTCCCGAAATTCAGCCGATCCGTTTCAGCAAAACAATTCGCGAATCAAAAATCAAATTCGTCGGCATAAACCAATCGAGTGGCCGATCGCAATTCAAACAGCAAATACTCTTCCATCACGCTCCACAAAAAACGCCCGCAAAGTCTTTCGACGCGACTCGATCGGAATCTCATACTCAAACGCAGAATCGCACGGCTTCAGCTTCGCCAAATGATTTTCGCAGCCGCAGCCATGCTCAATAAAAAACCCATGTCGGCTGGAAATACTGTCAAATTAGCCGTCGCAGCATGACACATAGCCGCCGTGCAAAATCGCATCAAACTGACGAGCGATCGCCAGATCCTGCTCACTAAACCGAAACGATCGCACCTCAAACAAATTTGCCCGCTCCAGCGGATGCAAAAATGTCCAGTAAAACGTCGCGGGCACATCGTAGCCCAACTGATCAAAAAGCTCGCTGACAATTGCGACAAGGGCGAGGCGATCGTCCGTTTGGTCAAGCTGCTGGGCATGCCGATCGTGGCGTTCCGATACACTGTCGCGAATCACCTCAAAGTCTGGGTAGTTCTCCGGCAAAAACATTTCACCAAAATGACTCACCGCTTCCCAAGCCAGTTTGCCGTTGCCTTCACAGTACGCCTTCTTCAATGATGCGTGTCCGATCGCTCCGCAAATAAAGTACATCCGGTCTGATTTTTTGCCAGAAACACCTGCGCCATTGCCGTGTAAACCTGCGGTTCGGTCAGCCAGTTTGCCGTTGCAATCCGCTGCCAGCTTATCGGCATTTGTTCCAGTGGAACCGCAGGCTCACCGTGAATCGTCGTCAGCCTTGAGAAGAGCGTATTTGACATTACAAACTCCAGTAGATGAAAACCCGTGAAAATCATCGAGTTTTTGTAATCTTATGCAAATTTACTCCCTCAAGCAAATAAAAAATTCTGACCTCGCGATCGCCCGTTTCCATTTGCGCTAAAAAATCTCTATCAATCGATGATCGATCGAGGACTGACATTGCCTATCTTGAATCGCAGATTTCTCCGGCGATCGCTTCAAAATTGCGAGCAATTTTTGGCAGTAAATCAGGGTTAAATTGAAACCCAAATTCTACGGAATGCACTTGTTCAATTCCAGACCCGTACCGCTGCAATCTTCCAGATAAAGCTAAATGTCCTAGCCGATCGATCGCAACGATCGCAACAGAATATTTCAACAAACTCATTGCCTTCACAAATGATCATCCCAACCTCTTCCCAGCCAATAACGCTTGAAAACAGGTTGTCATGCGATCGCCCCGCCCCAGCCTCCAAGCGCCCAAATAACCAGCAATTCTCAGTATGGCAAAAAGCTGTTCAAGTCCTGGAAATGCCTGTAATGTAAGGACATCTGAGAGAGCCAGGAGAGCCAGAACCGTTGCAAGAACGGGGGTTGTTTGACCGGGTAGTCAGTTCCTTTCGCCAGCGACTGTCCTCGCTACCGGACAAACGCACTGGCAAAAACACTCGCTATGGGATGGAAGATGCCGCCTTGAGTGGGTTTAGCGTGTTCTTCACCCAGACCCCTTCATTTCTAGCATACCAACGCATGATGGAAGGCAGCAAGGGCAAAAGTAATGCCCAAAGCCTGTTTGGTGTGCATCAAATTCCAAGCGACAACCAGATCCGAGGCCTGTTAGACCCGGTAGCACCTGAACACGTGTTTCCTGTGTTTGAGGAAATTTTGCAGGTGTTGGAGAAGCAGGGGCAGTTAGCAAACTTCCGCTCGGTTGCGGACACCCTGTTGATTGCCTTGGATGGTACTGAGTACTTCAGTTCGAGTCAAATCCACTGCTCGAATTGTTCAAGTCGCACGCTGAAGTCGGGGAAAACTCACTACTTCCATCGCGTCATCACGCCGGTCATTGTCTGTCCGGACAAGCCACGTGATCCTGTTCCTGAGTC